>NZ_JANHZQ010000030.1:0-65286 GCF_041414725.1 Alteromonas sp. DY56-G5
ACTCAAATGGTACAGCTCCATAGTAGACAGTGCATGGGCCGGAAGCACATGGAATTAAATTCGTGGGGATCCCTCAGGGTCAGAGTACATTAATCCCCATTCCCTCAGCAAAACCCCAATATTAAGATTTCAACGATCTCCGTAGTTCTCTTTCTCAGCTTTTTTAGTGTGACGTTTGAATTCACAGACGGTACAACACATCGATTCAAAATAAAGGGGTCAGAGTACTTTATTACGCTAAATACCGGAGCGTAGTCATACATTTTTCGTCCAGTACTGATAAATCAAAAAAATGTACTCTGACCCCATTTTTCTGGGATATAGAGATCGCTCGTTTCTTTATGCCAGTAGTGTGTGTAATTACGAGTTTGAAGGTGAGCTAAAATTCTATAGTTCGCCAGCTTAGGCAAAGGTATTAAAGATGTAAAACAAGGGCGGTGTAATTAAAGTCTTAACTTCTTATGAGCTTGAAAAGTACTCTGACCCCATTTGTTAGATAAGTAAAAATGTACTCTGACCCCATTATTTTTGTGTTGTCAGTATTTGTAGACATTCTTATTCGATAAAAGCCTTAATAGATCTGACTTACTTTTAGCAAAGTGAGCGTTTTTTGGTAAACTCTGTCGAGTATTTTTCTAGTCGAAGTAAATAGGACAAACTAATGGCCGTATTCGGTACAGTATTCATGCCACAAATGGCACTTGCTACCTTTGTCAACGATAAGTGGACTGACACCGAATTTGTCAGTGCAGATAGTATTCAGCTGCACCCTGGTGCACACGTGCTTCATTACTCAAGTACATGCTTTGAAGGATTGAAAGCATTTAAGCACGAAGATGGCAGCATCAACATTTTCAGAATGGATAAGAATATTGAGCGCTTTGCTCAAAGTAGCCGTCTACTTAACTTGCCTGAAATAGACAAAGCGCAAGTCGAAAAGATGATCATCGATATTGTTGCAAAATACGCCTCCGAGGTTCCAGAGCCTCCAGGTTCTATGTATATCCGCCCTACGCATATCGGCACAGAAGCGTCTATCGGTAAAGCGGCAGCACCATCAGCAAGTTCAATGCTATACGTTCTATTATCGCCGGTTGGCGATTACTTTGCCGGCGGTTTGAAGCCACTTCGCTTGTTGCTTGACGAAACAGGCATGCGCTGTGCACCGCACATGGGAATGGTAAAAAGCGGTGGTAACTACGCCAGTGCGTTGCCTCCTATTCTTAAAGCGCGTGCAGAAGTTCAGGCTGATCAAATTCTGTTTTGCCCTAATGGCGATGTACAAGAAACCGGAGCTGCTAACTTCCTGCTTATCGATGGTGATGAAATCATTACTAAAGGGTTAGATTCTAGCTTCTTACACGGTGTAACCCGAGCAACGATTCTTCAAATTGCCAAAGACCACGGCATGAAGGTGAGCGAGCGTGATATTACTGTAGACGAGCTACTAGAGCGTTCAGCTAAACCGAATACTGAAGCTGCACTGTCTGGTACAGCGGCTGTACTTACGCCGGTAGGTACTTTTATTCACAATGATAAAGAGTATCAGGTGGGTAACGGAGAAGCTGGCCCTGTTACGATGAAACTAAGACAAGCGTTAAATGATATCCAATGGGGTAAAGCCGAAGACACCCACAACTGGTTAGTGAAAGTGCAAAACTAGTTGATACCAGTGCGCTTAGCGCTTTCTGAGTAAGTAATGATCTATGCGGATTGTTATTAAACAGATACCCATTAAAAAAGCCTGCTACTGCAGGCTTTTTCGAATCTAATAAGGCACTCGATTACTTCGCTTTGCCCTGCTTTGCGACTGCATCCATCATTGCTTTGATAGCGTCAGCATCGCCAAGGTACTCTTTAGAGATTGGCTTAAGGTTTTCATCTAACTCGTATACTAGTGGTACACCTGTAGGAATGTTTAGACCCAACACTTCTTCGTCTGACATACCATCAAGGTACTTAACAAGAGCACGAAGACTGTTGCCGTGTGCAGCAATAATTACGCGTTTGCCTGCTTGGATGTCTGGACGAATAACGTCGTGCCAGTATGGTAGTACACGTTCGATAGTTAGTTTTAGACTTTCACCACGTGGCAGGATATCAGCATCTACATTGTTGTAACGCGGATCGTGACCCGGGAAGTGCTCGCTATCATCTTCAACGGCCGGAGGTGGGATGTCGAAGCTACGACGCCAGATTTTAACCTGTTCTTCACCATGCTTAGCGGCAGTCTCTGCTTTATCTAGACCTGTTAACGCACCGTAGTGACGCTCGTTCAGACGCCAGTGACGCTCAACGGGAAGATAGTGCTGACCCATCTCTTCAAGTGCAATATTAAGTGTTTTAATTGCGCGAAGAAGTACAGACGTATAAGCCTGATCAAATGTAAATCCAGCATCTTTAAGAAGCTGACCTGCGGTCTTTGCTTGTGCTACACCAGTGTCGGTCAAGTCAACGTCGTGCCAGCCTGTGAAACGGTTTTCCAAGTTCCACTGACTTTCTCCATGACGAATAAGTACCAATTTATACATAGTTGGGTTACCTGCGGCGTTAGAGTGAAATAGTCTGAGATAATTCCAGAAATTGGACGTTCAGACGTATATTTAAAAATCTGCTGTTATCATCCTTGATTGGCGCTTAAAAATCCAGTTTATGCTGATACAAAATCGCAGGTAAGACGTGTGTTTATCACTATAACTTGGGAATTATTATATAAAACGGGTAAGGTCTGGATGAGCAACTTTTATCCACTCTTGTATTGATGGCTCTTCAATAAAGCTAAAGTCTTCGAAGGCGAAGCCAGGTGCTACTGTACAACCAACAAGTGAGTAATCACCCATAGTTGCGGCTGCCTGAAAATTTCCTGCTTTAACAACTTCTACATAGTCCGTGCTTTGCCCACCAATGCGACGTTCCCACAACTGTTGTTTTTCAAGTTGAAACAGTTGTAGTGGGGCCCCTTCGTAGTGATTCCACACTTCATCATGTAACACGCGATGAAAACGACTAACTTGTCCCTTTAGTAGAAGAAAATAAATATGAGTAAGCGCGGGTCGACTAGCATTGTGCACAAACGATTTAGTTTCGTTTTCAGAACGGAAAACTTGACGATAGAAACCTCCCTCGGGGTGAGGTGCAAGGTTGTACTTCTTAACTAGCGGGTGTGTCATGATAACTTCGTTATTATTGTTATTGCTTACTACTAATGCTTGTATATCTCAAAGCTTTCCTAAGCATGTATTAAGACATTTAATGTTTAACCTTCTTTTAAGCATACCGTTTGGTGCTTTATAAGAAAACAGAAATGTTGCATATTTGTAAACCATCTTAATCAGCAAGTACTCTGTACATACGCGAAGTTTTCTTACCAACTAGCCTCAATATAAAGTGTGCCAAGCTAACTTAACAATAAGTGCTATCTGCTCTAGTCAGCTATTTTTAGCTGTTATATCGCTTCTTCATAATCCATCTGTTTAAACCAATAATGAGAAATAGCTAAAAAAGCGATGCCATTACTAATAGTAGGTGAACTTTTTTTCATGTTTAGGCCGTACAAATTGAAAAATAAGGCGACGAAAAGCACGTCGCTCGTTTCTTGCGTTGGCAAAATTGAAACGTACACAATATTCACGAACAGGCAAAGAAGGATGGTGAGCGTATGACATATAAGTCTTTTTCGCAGCTTGAAGTAAACGGCAAAAACTTCAAGGCGGTTAATTTTGACGGTATAGGCAGTAAATATGCGCTCGACAGGCTTCCGTTTTGTATCAAAATTCTTTTGGAAAACCTGATTCGTCATGAAGACCAAGAGTTTGTTAACAGCAACGATATTGAACAAGTAGCAAAGTGGGACACAGATAATCACGTTGATCACGAGGTGTCTTTTGTTCCCGCACGCGTCATCCTCCAAGATTTTACGGGTGTGCCTGCTATTGTTGATTTAGCAGCCATGCGCGATGCGGTTAATCGTTTAGGTGGCGACGCTCAGGCGATTAATCCACTCAATCCAGTAGAGCTGGTTATTGACCACTCAGTAATGGTAGATCATTTTGCTGAAGACGATGCGCTTGAAAAGAATACCGACATTGAAATCCAGCGAAATAGAGAGCGTTATCAATTTCTAAAATGGGGTCAGTCTAGCTTTGACAATTTCAAAGTGGTTCCCCCTGGTCGCGGTATCGTGCATCAGGTTAACCTAGAGTATCTTGCTCGTTGCGCGTTTACTAAGGGACAGGATGGGGAAACGTTGGTTTACCCAGATACCCTAGTAGGAACAGATTCGCATACCACTATGATTAATGGCCTTGGCGTACTTGGCTGGGGTGTGGGAGGCATTGAAGCAGAAGCGGCGATGCTGGGTCAACCAGTAACAATGTTATTACCAAAAGTGGTTGGCTTCAGGCTTTCAGGTAAGTTACCTGCTGGCGTAACTGCCACCGACATGGTGCTAACTATCACACAACAACTACGTGAACATGGCGTTGTTGGAAAATTTGTAGAATTCTATGGACCGGGTCTTAAGCATCTTACTACGGCAGACCGTGCCACCATCGCAAACATGGCGCCCGAATATGGTGCTACTTGCGGTATTTTCCCTATTGATGATGTTGCGCTAGATTACCTGCGCCTCACCGGCCGAGACGAAGATCAAATTGCCCTTGTGGAGGAATATGCAAAGTTCAGCCACCTATGGCACGACGACCACTCAAAAGATGCCCAGTATCATGAGACCCTGGAACTTAACTTAGATGAAGTGGTTCCTTCACTTGCTGGACCTAAGCGTCCTCAAGATAGAATTGCCCTCGATAATGCAGCAGAGGCATTTAGAGAGTGGCATCGTTCGCAAATTGACGTGAAAGTACTTGATGAAGAAACCGATCTCATCGCAGAAGCGGGGTTAGGTACAACAGACGAGGTGGACGAAGAGCACGACTCATTCGTGGAGTTCAGAGGAAGCAAGTTCAACCTTGAAGATGGCGCTATTGTAATAGCTGCTATCACCAGCTGTACTAATACGTCAAATCCATCAGTGCTCGTTGGCGCAGGCTTACTTGCGAAGAAAGCAGCAGAAAAAGGGCTAACTCGTAAGCCGTGGGTTAAGACTTCATTAGCACCTGGTTCTCAGGTTGTTACTCAGTATCTAGAAGATGCAGGTCTTATGGACCCACTTGAAGCACTAGGCTTTAACTTGGTTGGCTACGGCTGTACAACCTGTATTGGTAACTCTGGACCGCTACCTGATGCCATTACCGACGCCATTAGAAAAGCGAAACTTACGGTTACCTCAGTTTTATCTGGTAACCGCAACTTTGAAGGGCGTATCCACCCTGATGTGGCTGCAAACTACCTTGCATCACCACCACTGGTTGTTGCATACGCGTTGGCTGGAAACATGAATGTAGATATCACTAAAGAGCCGTTAGGTAAGGCGAGTGATGGTTCTCCGGTATATTTAAAAGACATCTGGCCTACCGAAGACGAAATTCAGCAATACATAGCGGAAAACGTCACCGGTGATTTGTTTAAAGAAAAGTATGCAGATGTATTTAAAGGAAGCGGTGAATGGAATGAACTGCAGGTAAGTAAAACATCGGTCTACGACTGGCCAGAATCTACCTACATTAAGCATCCGCCTTTCTTTGAAGTAATGGGTAAGGAGCCAGAGGCTCTAACTGCAATTGAAAATGCACGATGTTTGGTTAAGGTGGGCGATTCGATTACTACCGACCATATTTCTCCAGCCGGCGCCATCGCAGAAGATAGCCCAGCCGGAGAGTACCTGCAGGCCCAAGGGGTTGAGCCTAAAGACTTTAACTCTTATGGATCGCGTCGTGGTAACCACGAAGTTATGATGAGAGGTACGTTTGCTAACGTGCGTCTTCAAAACCAACTGGCACCTGGGACGAGAGGCAGTGCAACCACACACTTCCCAAGTGGCGATAGTATGTCTATTTTCCATGCTGCTATGCGTTACAAAGATGACGGCGTACCAGCCATTGTAATTGGTGGAAAAGAGTACGGTACTGGCTCAAGTCGAGATTGGGCAGCTAAAGGCCCTTCTTTGATGGGGGTGAAAGCAGTATTAGCCGAGAGCTACGAGAGAATTCACCGCTCTAACCTGATTGGAATGGGGATTTTGCCACTTCAATTTAAGTCAGGTGATAGCGCGAGCTCTTTGGAGCTTAAAGGCAATGAGTCTTTTTCTATTAACGCTGTTGAACGTGGGCAGACTGAGGTTGAAGTTAAAGCCGTGTCGGATGAAGGAAAAACAACAACGTTTATGATGGATATCAGAATTGATACATCAAACGAGTTCACTTACTTTGAAAACGGCGGCATTCTGCATTACGTGATAAGAGAATACTTGAAGAAATAGCACGTATAAGGGTAGTGGTTAGCGACTTCTCTGTAGTGAGAAGTCGCTATGCCATGTGATGTTAGTAATAGCGTTTTTCGCAGATTACTTCTTTAATATTTGAGCCGATGGCAGCGCGTGTCTCACATCTCAAATCTTGGGCTTGTGCACCGTAAAGAGAGATATATTCTTCTACATAAGGCTCTAAAGCATTGATGTAGTCTTCAGGTAAAGCATTCTTTATCTGTCGGTAAGAACGGTTCCATTCAGCGGTTTTTTGTTCCATTGCAACATTCAGCCAGAGCCAGCCTTCTTCATAATTAACGGGCGTCCCCCATCCTTGGAAATACATTTGCGCGAGGTAATATTGGCCTTCTTTATTTCCCATTTTTGCAGAAGCAGTCAGCTTCTCCAGTGCTTTTTCATACTTCTCTGCCTTCAGGGCGTGCAAGCCCAATTCTAAAGTAGATAAATATTCGGATTTCCAAATATGATTCTTAGTATGCGACTGAGCCAACGTAGGGGCTGAAAGTACAACTGAAGATAAAACGGCAGCTATTGCTAATAGATTTTTCATGTAGTATCCCTTCTTTTTGATAAATTTATAACGCAATTCACACTCATAGTGAACCGTCTAAAAGTACAGTATTTGTTTTATGTTACTAAAAATTTTAAGAGTAGAGTGATTAATCTCCACCAATAATTTGGACTTGTGCAAGGTCGGTGTCGCCTTTCAAAACTTTGAAAATTGCGTCTTGAACGAGGGTGCGCATGCCATCAGCAGCAGCCTGAGACTTCATATCGGCGACGCTGGCTTCTTTGTACACCATTGACCGAAGCTCTGGCGTCATACCTAGTAGTTCATGTACCCCTGTTCTACCTTTGTAACCCGTGTTTCCACATTCTTCGCAGCCTTTAGCGCGGTAAAGCTCTGGTGGCGTCTGAATATTCAGCTCCGCCATGTGTGCATGACCATACTGGCGCTCAATAAAGGCCATATCGGTTTCAGTGGCGATGTACTTTTCTTTACAGCTACTACATAGCGTTCGAATAAGACGTTGAGCCAGTATACCCACGCAGGCATCTGAGAAGTTCACAGGGTCGAGACCCAAATCAAGTAAACGGGTAATCGTTTCAGGGGCTGAGTTGGTATGCAGTGTAGACAGTACTAAGTGACCGGTTAACGAGGCTTCAATACCTGCATGCGCGGTTTCTTTATCACGCATCTCACCAATAAGAATAATGTCAGGATCAGCACGTAAGAATGCGCGCAGGGCCGCAGCAAAGTTGAAGCCAATCTTGGGGCTTACTTGTACCTGTTGTAGGCCGGGTTGCGTGATTTCCACCGGGTCCTCAGCGGTCCAAATCTTCTTTTCAGGCGTGTTTAAATATCCCAATATAGCGTGAAGCGTGGTGGTTTTACCTGAACCCGTTGGCCCAACAACGAGAAGAATGCCGTGAGGCTTCTTAATCATTTCTTCTAAACGCGCACGGTTGTTCGGTGCCAAGTTCATCTTATCAATAGGCATCGCACCGCCAGATGCCAGAATACGCATAACCACACCTTCACCGGCAACCGTAGGAATGGTGGCAACACGAACTTCAACAAGTTGACCATTCATTCTAAACGCGAGTTTGCCATCCTGAGGTACGCGTTTTTCGGCAATGTTCAAATTCGACATTATCTTTATGCGTGCTATAACCGCACTGTGGTGCGAATTAGGCACTTGGTTCATGTCGCGGCACACACCGTCCACGCGCATACGTACACGAGTGGGCGCGTTTTTCTCTGGGTCTATATGAATATCTGACGCGTTGAGTCTTTTTGCATCGTGCAGAATACGGCTTACTAAGCGCACCACAGCAGGGGCATCGTCCGACAGCTCATCGACTTGGTCGTCGTTATCTTCAGTTGATGTACCAATCTCGTCGAGAATATCACTCATCTCGCCGGGGCCACCGCCACCGCTGTTTTCCCCCAAATATTGAAGAATTAAGCTTGGTAGGCTGACAGCTATCTCGTAGCTATCAATACCCATGGCGCTCTCTATTTCCATAAGTAGCGCCGCATTATTAGGTTCAGCCATCAACACGATGGGCTTGTCATGGGCATCGGCAATGACAGCCACATAGTTTCTTTTTAAATAAGAAACATTCAGACGGCTTTCATTTTCGAACCTGTGATACTTATCAGGTAAATAAGGAATAAAAGGCACCTGATAGTGAATAGAAAGCGAGTTGCCAATTTCTTCTTCAGAGATGCGGTGTTCCGACACAAGACGCTGTATAAGAGCGCGAATGTCTGGAGTAGAACTTTGAATATCGTTTAATGTAGCTTCGTCTAATAAGCTTTTGTGGACTAGTAGATCGAAAGGGTTGTTTGTGCCGCCCAGTTCAAATCTGAACTTGTCGCCAAGAATAAGTGCAAGGGCATTGCCTAGCTTTAAATCTTCTTCAGTAAAACCACCACTGACTTTGTTGATGATTTGGATAACACCCATCAACACGCCCGCATTCATTATAGGTACGCATAAAATGTTCTGGGTTTTAAAGTCATTGTCTTTGTCGAACTTGTCGGCGAAGCGCAGGCGAGGGTGAATGCTTTGAAGTAGTGCAGGATTATACGGGTCGTCAATAACCACAGCCTTTTGTGATAGGGCAACATAACCAGCAATCGACATTGGGCTAATTGGCACTTTTATTTCCAGTGTCTCTTTACCCGTTTTAAATCTCGCGACCAAATCTTGATGCTGACGTCGACGTTGAAAAATACTCATACGCTGGGCATCAAACAAACCGAGGATAATTGGCTCTAATAAGCCATATGCATCCAGTAACGTGGAATGGTTATTTAAAATGCGTTTTATTTGTGCAAAAGTTTGCTGGTTATTCACTACTTCCATATTCTCACTACTAATAATGTTGGCGCCTAGTCCTTTATGCATTTGGCGTTACAAGTGCCTGTTAAGCTAGGGTAACAAGATATACCTATACCACGAAAGCAACAATACTACTTATAGACAGTTACATACACTGGTATAGCGTAAAAATATGTGTATAAAAAGCAAACTGCCTCTTGCATTGCTGCTACCTTTCTGTATAATTCGCGCCCACTGCCCAATTAGGGCACGTAATTTTTAGCCGCGACCTCACTGCTTTTAGGGTGGTTGCCGAAGTAACGGATTCATCATCACTGATTAGCCTGTTGCTGGCGTGCTAGAAAAAAGAACAGGGTTCCGATTGGGAACCATCGGTTTACGCACATCCTTTCTTTCCGGAATAAATGGAAGAGAAAGGGTGAATTTTTTTGTTCTTTCGATTGGAGCTTAATCGATGCCAAATCAAAGAATTCGCATTCGTTTGAAAGCGTTTGATCACAAGTTGATCGATCAGTCTACGGCTGAAATCGTTGAAACTGCGAAACGCACTGGTGCTCAGGTAAGTGGTCCTATTCCTCTACCTACTCGCAAAGAACGCTATACAGTTCTGATTTCTCCGCACGTTAACAAAGACGCGCGTGATCAATATGAAATCCGTACTCACAAGCGTTTGGTAGACATCATCGAGCCAACTGATAAAACAGTTGACGCGTTGATGCGTTTGGACTTGGCTGCTGGCGTTGATGTTCAAATCAGCCTGGGCTAATAAGAGAGGGTTATAACAATGGCGATTGGTCTAGTCGGTCGTAAAGTGGGTATGACTCGCATCTTCACTGAAGATGGTACGTCTATCCCTGTGACTGTTATTGAAGCGACCCCAAACCGCGTTACTCAGCTTCGTACTGAGGAAACTGACGGTTATCGCGCTCTTCAGGTTACTGCTGGAACTAAGAAAGCTAACCGCATCAACAAAGCTGAAGCAGGTCACTTTGCTAAAGCGGGTGTTGAAGCTGGACGCACTCTAGTAGAATTCCGCCTAGAAGAAAACGAAGGTGCCGATATTGAAGTAGGCAGTGAAATCACTGTTGAAATCTTTAACGACACTAAGAAAATTGATGTAACTGGTACATCAAAAGGTAAAGGTTTCCAAGGTGCTATCAAGCGCTGGAACTTCAGTTCTCAGCGTATGACACACGGTAACTCTTTGTCACACCGTGCTCCTGGTTCAATTGGTCAAAACCAATCACCAGGTAAAGTATTCAAAGGCAAGAAAATGGCTGGTCAGCTTGGTAACAAGCAAGTGACTACTCAGTCTTTGGAAGTTGTACGTGTTGACGTAGAGAACGGCCTTATCCTAGTTAAAGGTGCCGTACCTGGCGCAACTGGCAACGATGTAATCGTAAAGCCAGCTGTTAAAGCGTAACGTCTGGGGAGTGAACTGATGGAATTAACATTGAAAGACGCGCAAAGCGCTCTTGAAGTATCCGAAGCGACCTTTGGACGTGAATTCAACGAAGCCCTGGTACACCAGGTAGTTGTAGCTTACGGTGCAGGTGCTCGTCAGGGTACAAAAGCGCAGAAAACTCGCGCTGAAGTTCGTGGTGGCGGTAAGAAGCCATGGCGTCAAAAAGGTACTGGCCGCGCGCGTGCTGGTACAATTCGTAGCCCAATTTGGGTTGGCGGTGGCCGTGCTTTCGCAGCAAAGCCTCGTGACTTTGACCAAAAAGTTAACAAGAAAATGTATCGCGGTGCTATCAAGAGCATCCTGTCTGAACTAATCCGTCAAGACCGTTTGGTTGTTGTAGAGAAGTTCGGTGTTGACGCACCTAAGACTAAAGCTCTTATTTCTGCACTTAACGAATATGAACTAAATGACGTTCTAATCGTTACTCCTGAAGTTGATGAGAACTTGTTCCTAGCGGCGCGCAACTTGTACAAAGTTGACGTACGTGACGTAGCAGGCATCGACCCAGTGAGCTTGATTGCATTTGAAAAAGTGCTAATGACTGCTGATGCGGTTAAACAACTTGAGGAGGCGTTAGCATGAAAGAAGAACGTCTACTGAAGGTGCTAGTAGCACCTCACGTTTCAGAAAAGTCTACAATGGCTGCTGAAGCGAACAACACAGTTGTATTTAAAGTAGCTAAAGACGCGAACAAAGCCGAAATCAAAGCTGCAGTTGAAAAACTGTTTGAAGTTGAAGTTGAAGGTGTTCGTACTGTGAACGTTAAGGGTAAAACCAAGCGTCACGGCATGTCTTTCGGTAAGCGCAGCGACTGGAAAAAGGCCTACGTGGTTCTTAAAGAAGGTCAGGACATCGACTTTGTCGGTGGTGCTGAGTAAGAAGGGGATTAGAAATGCCATTATTGAAAGCTAAGCCAACTTCTGCCGGTCGTCGTCACGTTGTTCAGGTCGTAAATCCTGACCTGCACAAAGGTGCACCGTACGCACCTTTGCTTGAAAAGAACAGCAAATCTGGCGGTCGTAACAACAATGGTCGTATTACCACTCGTCACATTGGTGGTGGTCATAAGCAACACTACCGTGTAATCGACTTTAAACGCAACAAAGACGGCATTCCAGCTAAAGTTGAGCGTTTAGAATACGATCCAAACCGTTCTGCAAACATTGCACTAGTATTGTACGCAGACGGTGAACGTCGTTACATTCTGGCTCCTAAGGGTATGCAAGCAGGTGATGCAATCCAGTCTGGTTCGGACGCTCCGATCAAGTCTGGTAACACTCTACCTATGCGTAACATCCCTGTAGGTACTGTTGTACACGCAATTGAAATGAAGCCTGGCAAAGGTGCGCAAATCGCACGTTCTGCTGGTGCTTATGCTCAGATCCTAGCACGTGACGGAAACTACGTTACCCTACGTCTACGCTCTGGCGAAATGCGTAAAGTTCTATCTGATTGCCGCGCCACTATCGGTGAAGTTGGCAATGCAGAGCACATGCTTCGTTCACTAGGTAAAGCTGGTGCTACACGCTGGCGTGGTGTTCGTCCTACCGTTCGTGGTGTTGCCATGAACCCGGTTGATCACCCACACGGTGGTGGTGAAGGTCGTACATCAGGCGGTCGTCACCCAGTAACTCCTTGGGGTGTTCCTACCAAAGGTAAGAAAACCCGAAGCAACAAGCGTACTGATAAGCTTATCGTACGTCGTCGAAACAAGTAATAGCGAGGATTCACCATGCCACGTTCTCTCAAGAAAGGTCCTTTTATTGACCTTCACTTGCTGAAGAAGGTAGAGGCTGCAGTGGAAAAGAACGAACGTAAACCAATCAAAACTTGGTCTCGTCGTTCTATGATCATCCCAGATATGATTGGGTTGACCATTGCGGTCCATAACGGTCGCCAACATGTACCTGTCATTATTAGTGACGAAATGGTCGGCCACAAGTTGGGCGAATTTGCGCCAACGCGTACTTACCGCGGCCATGTCGCGGATAAGAAAGCTAAACGTTAAGGGGTAGGAAGATGGAAGCATTAGCTAAACACCGTTTTGCCCGCACGTCGGCTCAAAAGGCACGCTTGGTTGCGGATCAAATTCGCGGAATGCACGTTGAGAAAGCTCTAGAGCTTCTTGCGTACAGCCCGAAGAAAAGCGCAGCGCTAGTAAAGAAAGTATTGGAATCTGCGATTGCTAACGCAGAGCACAACGAAGGCGCAGACATCGACGAATTACGCGTGTCTAAAGTTTTCGTTGACGAAGGTCCAACTATGAAACGTATCAAGCCACGTGCTAAAGGCCGTGCTGATCGTATCTTCAAGCGCAGCAGTCACATCACTGTGGTTGTAGCGGATAACTAGGAGTAGATAATGGGACAGAAGGTACATCCTACAGGTATACGCCTGGGTATCAGCAAACCATGGACTTCTACCTGGTACGCTAATACTGCAGACTATGCAGACAACCTGTATAACGATCATCAGGTACGTCAGTATCTGACTAAGCAACTAAAGAACGCTTCACTTTCTAAGATCGTGATCGAGCGTCCTGCTAAGAGCATCCGTGTGACTATTCACACTGCTCGTCCGGGCGTTGTAATCGGTAAGAAAGGTGAAGACGTAGAGAAGTTGCGTAACTACGTATCTAAGCTAGCCGGCGTGCCAGCTCAGATCAACATCGCTGAAGTACGTAAGCCAGAGCTAGATGGCCAGCTAGTAGCTGACAGCATCTCTAGCCAGCTAGAGCGTCGTGTTATGTTCCGTCGTGCTATGAAGCGCGCAGTACAAAACGCAATGCGTCTAGGCGCGAAAGGTATCAAAGTTGAAGTTAGCGGCCGTTTGGGCGGTGCAGAGATTGCACGTTCTGAATGGTACCGTGAAGGTCGCGTTCCTCTGCACACTTTCCGTGCGGATATCGATTACGCAACCTCTGAAGCGTCAACTACTTACGGTATCATCGGCGTTAAAGTATGGATCTTCAAAGGTGAAGTTCTAGGTGGTCTACCTACAACTCAAGAGCAAGCACCAGCTGCTCAACCTAAGAAGAAAGGCCGCAACGCTAAGCGAGAGGGCTAATCATGTTACAACCAAAACGCATGAAGTTCCGTAAGATGCACAAAGGCCGCAACCGCGGCTTAGCAGCGGGTAATACTGTTGCCTTTGGTACTTACGGCCTTAAAGCAGTTGGCCGTGGTCGAATGACTGCGCGTCAAATCGAAGCAGCGCGTCGTGCTATGACTCGTCACGTTAAGCGTCAAGGTAAAATTTGGATTCGAGTTTTCCCTGACAAGCCAATTACTGAGAAGCCTCTAGAAGTGCGTCAAGGTAAAGGTAAAGGTAACGTTGAGTACTGGGTATGCCAAATTCAGCCTGGTCGTGTTCTTTATGAGATGGAAGGTGTTCCTGAAGCTCTAGCACGCGAAGCGTTTGAATTGGCAGCGGCTAAACTGCCATTTAAAACAACCTTTGTAACTCGGACGGTGATGTAATGAAAGCGACTGAACTGAAAGAAAAGAGCGTAGAAGAGCTGAACGCAGAGTTGATTAACCTGCTACGCGAACAGTTCAACCTACGCATGCAGCACACAACAGGTCAGCTTGAAAAAACTGATCAGTTGAGAAAAGTACGTCGTAACATCGCGCGTGTTAAAACCATTCTGACTCAAAAGGCTGATGCGTAATGACTGAGCAAAAAATTCGTACAGTACAAGGTCGTGTGGTTAGCAACAAGATGGATAAATCTATCACTGTTGTAGTTGAACGTTTTGTTAAGCACCCTATCTACGGGAAGTTCATCAAGCGCTCTACTAAGCTTCACGCCCACGACGAAAACAACGTATGCAATAAAGGTGACGTAGTAACAGTACGTGAATGTCGCCCACTATCTAAGAGCAAATCTTGGATGCTAGTTGACGTTGTTGAGAAAGCTGGCGTTTAATCGCTAACTTTTTTCAAAGTCTTAAAAAAGCCGCTCTCGAGCGGCTTTTTTGTATCTGGCGTTTTTCAGTCTTGATTCACACTAAGCACGAGCCTGCCCAGCACTGTCAGACAGCAATGTCTTGTATAAATCAGCGTAGGCATTGGACATCCTTTCTATACCAAATTTACTTGTGACAAGCTTATACAAAGCCTCTCCATATTGTGCTCTTTCATCAGGGGCTTCAATTAGACTAATTAAGCTCTCCCCAATTCCGTCAATATCTCCCGGCGCTACCATAACACCTGTTTCCTTATGCTTGATAACTTCGGGTATTCCCCCCACAGGACTGGATAACACTGCACATTTATTAGCACCTGCCTGAAGTAAAATATCGCCTAAACCCTCTGAATAAGAAGGATGAACCAGAATATCTACATTAGGGAGTATTTTGGCTACCTCCTTTGTAAAGCCGCAAAGCTTTACATGGTCGTCTAACCTGTGACGTTCGATTAGTGATTGGTAGCTCTCTTTTAGATTTCCCTCGCCAAACAATAAACAGGTTACATTTTCATGCTTGTTCAATACATCGTGCATAGCCAAAATGATATCCGCTTGCCCTTTTTGAGATATGTACTGAGCGAAGTTTGCAATGACGATATGGTCTTCAGGAATAGAGAATGTACGTCGCAGCCAACTGCTATCTTTGCGTTGGGAATACTGTGTTAAGTCTACTGCTGTTTAAACATCGCTATACGCATAAAGCGAGTGATCAATATATTATTGCCTTTCTCATATACACTATTTACTTACGTATAGGGTCGCTTTGCCCTAGACGCGGGCTATTTAGCCACTACAATGTTGAAAGAATCTATCGGGAACTGCGGCACTAGATAGCTAGAATTACCTGCTTACCGCTGGGAGTGGGTGTTTCGCAGTGCCCAGCACACTGTATTTGAAAAGCATAATTCAACATCGATAGTCGATCACTTGTAGTCGTGCCGTCGAAGTATCTGTATCAAAAAGGATGTATTTATGGTTGTTGCCAATACACGTGGCTATAAACCTACTCTACTTGAAACGCTCTGCCGGTGGGGATATTCGCTTGTATTGGCGATTGCGATTCCCTTCGCATTTATTCATTTATTGATAAAAGCCACGAAAGCAAGCGATGACTCGCATCGAGGGAGATTTGAGCGTTTTGGTATAGTCCCAAAGCCGCTCAAGCAGAATGGCTATTTGTTTCACTGTGTTTCAGTGGGGGAAGTCGTGGCTGCTTCATGCGTAATAAAGCGAATAATGCAACACGAGCCAGACGCGCAAATAACCGTTACTACAACCACATCTACAGGCTCTGCTCGCGTTCGAGATATATTCAAAGACACCGTTCACCATTTCTATCTGCCTTATGATTTGTCGCTGACTATGTCTTCAATGCTGAAACGCATTAAGCCCAAAGCAGTAATGATTACAGAAGTTGAACTATGGCCAAACCTTATTCACGTGTGCTGGAAGCGCAATATTCCCGTTATGGTAATAAATGCTCGCATGACTGAGCGCTCGGCTAAACGTTATAAAAAAATCGGACAACTATTTAACCCTATGTTGGCTAAGCTATCTCACGTATGTGCTCAAGGGCAGAGAGACTATGATAATTATGCATGGCTTGGTGTTGCACAAGATAAGCTAACCCTCACGAATAATATTAAGTTTGATCAAGCCGCAAATACAGCGAGCTCTTCTGCACATTTTCTTGGGTTAGCTAAGGGTGCAAGGCCAATACTAGTTGCAGGCAGCACGCACGAACCTGAAGAGAGCGTTATCGTTGAATCTGCAAAGGTTTTATGGAACGAGAACCCTCAACTACGGGTGATTATTGTCCCTCGCCATCCAGAACGTTTTGAAGCCGTAGCAAAATTACTTGAAAGGCATAATTTGAACTTCGTCAAAAGTTCAGAGGTGGATAACGTTCCAGACGATGTGAACGTTATCCTGTTGGATGAAATGGGTAAGTTAAATCATGCTTATGCGGTAGCAACATTTGCCTTTGTTGGCGGCTCTATTGCCGATAGAGGCGGCCATAATGCCCTTGAGCCGGCAGCATTCTCGTTGCCAATAATGATGGGGCCACACACCTATAATAACCCTGTTATCTGCGACTATTTAAAAGAATGTGGCGCATTAAGCATTGTAGAAGATGCTTCTCGCGTTTCTTCAACGGTGCAAGAATGGCTTGAATCACCCAGTAAAGCTGAAAAAGCGGGAATGGCCGGTAAAAAGGTACTACAGGATAACAGCGGCGCGTTAGATTCTACTTTAGCGTGTATACATCGCAGTATTCGTTAAATGCCGTCAGTCAAAAACAGCAACTCGTTGTTATTGAACAAAAAAGGAACCCCGCATTTGTGCGTCTGATGCACCAAATTAGGCGCTGTGACAGCTAAAAGATAATGAATAGGGACTTGGTTTTTAGCTATCTATTTGATTATACAAGGATTGTCAAAGTTGGTTCGCTGCTTGCTATAAAGTGTGCGACAGCGTAACAACAGTAAAATCCAAATAAATATGCACCTTTTAAAAAGGGCACTGCGTTGCGCGTTTTCCAGGGAGAGACCTCCTGCCGGTGGGCAGGAGGTTTTCTTACTTTTGCACTTCTACTTTTTCTTCTTTTCGTTCTGGTTCAATCAAGCTAATCACACGCCATCCTGCTTTAGGCTGAATACTGTTACCGTTGATAAAAGTATAGCTCTTACCTTCAGCGTTGATCGCAATGAGAGGTGTAGCGCGCTCACCATACTGTTTTATGTACTGCTCGTAAGTAAACTCTTCAGATAAACGGGTGGTTTTCACCATTGAGTCACGGGCAATGGCCGATGCTAAATACCCATAAGTAACGCCTTCATCGAACAGAGTAAGTTTTTTCGCGTATTGTTCGCTAACTTGGTGACTTGGTCGCGTAGATTGTTCGTTATTTGTCAGCGCCCATACTTTGTCTTTGCCCATCGTGTATTCAAAGTGATAAGCAATAAGTGGGTTAAGCTGTTTATAAGGCGACATAATCAGCACGGTACCGAATGTATTCAGATCAAGATGTCGCGCTGCATGGTCAGACATTGGGTTGCCAAAATATACTGGGATATCCTTCATACGCGCTTCTCTTATTGCGTCCCAGTTAGTATCTGCAATGGTAACGTCTAGCTTTTGATTTATCATTTCCGTCGCTAAGGCGCGGTTGAATTTACTGCCACCGAAAATCAGATAGCCAGTTGGCGCAGGCGCTCTCACCTTAAGTAGCGACGCAACAGTGCGTGAAGTAAGGCTCTGTACTACCACTGTTGCAATAATCACCATAAAGACAATAGGAACGATAATACCCGCGCCTTCATAGCCAATTTCTTCAAGCTTTAAAGAGAAAAGGGCTGATACCGCCGCTGCAACAATACCGCGAGGTGCAATCCAGCTTAGCAAGGCTAATTCGTTTAACTTGAGTCCGGTACCGACGGAGGACGCCAATACGGACAAAGGCCGAGCCACAAACATAATGGCGGCAAGCACTACAATGGAGCCCCAACCTACATCCACTACCGATTGTAAGTTCAAACGCGTGGCAAGCAGAATAAATAAGCCTGAAATAAGTAAAACACTCAGGGTTTCCTTAAACTCAAGAATGTCTTCTACGTCTACGTCCTTCATATTGGCCAGTACCATACCAGATATGGTAACCGCCAAAAGGCCAGACTCGAGCGCAACATAATTAGACGCTGCAAACACACCCAGAATAACGGTTAACACTGCGGTGTTAAGCAAATAGTGCGGTATCCAGTCTTTGCGAATAGACAGACCAAGCAGATAGCCAGAAGCGAGACCAAGTACGGAGCCAATTCCAATGGTTTTGCCAAACGCTATTAGCGTATGGGTAATGGCGGTTTCTTGCGATGCAACGATAAACTCGAAAACCAGTACGGCGAGCAGAGCGCCGATAGGGTCTATGACAATCCCCTCCCAGCGTAAGATATTGGCCAAATTCGTTTTAGGTCGCACGGTTCTGAGCATGGGTACTATAACCGTGGGGCCTGTTACGGTAACAATGGCTCCGAATAGGAAGGATAGCTGCCAAGTAAGATCAAGACTGTAGTGCGCTGCAGTGGCTGCGACAAGCCAGGTTACAACTACGCCCACAGAGCAAAGGTTTCGAACCATGTTACCGTGACCCGCGATGTCGCTGAACTTCAGCGTCAGTGACCCTTCAAAAAGAATAATGGCAACAGAGAGAGAAACGACAGGAAACAGCAAATCACCGAATAAGTCGTCCGCGTTGAGCACACCAAAAACAGGGCCAACCAAAATACCGACAATTAACAACGGTAAAATAGCAGGGAGCCTAACCTTATAGGCTAAGTATTGGCAGGTAATTGACAGCAATCCAACTGCAACGAGTGAAAGAAGCGGGTCTGACAAAGTGAGTCCTTAACGTGTTGATATTATTCCATGGTATATCAGCCTAAACGTTTGTCATACAGAGACTTTAGGCCAACCTATGTTTATAGCGATATACGCTTGGGCTAAAAGTTTAGACCAATAGACCTTATTTAGCGCACTAAAATGCATGTTAGAGAGTGGTAGGTTTGATATTATTCGTCACTTATCGTTCTTTTCGGAGCCTTTCATTGAACACTCACTTTAAATTCGCGGCTTTATCAGCATCGCTTGTACTAGCATCGGCATGCGCAGTTCAATATCCCATCCCTTCTGCACAGTTACAAATAGAAAATATCGTTGAGTTGCCGGAAGAACTTTCAGAAACATCGGGTCTATTTTGCGAAACGGACGGCATGTACTCATTAAATGACTCAGGTAATGCTCCCGTCATTTATCGTATAAATTACCAGGGTGAAATTATTGAACGAACGCGCTTACCGCTCACCAATAAAGACTGGGAAGCAATAACCGCTGACGCTTCATCGTTTTACATTGCGGATGTGGGAAACAATAAAGGCAAAAGAGAGCAGGTCGAAATACATAAAGTAAACCGCTCAAATGTGAATGACATCACCTCTATTACATTGAAATACGAGGGTAATGACGCTTCGAATAACATTCCTTATGCACATGATTTCGACTCAGAGGCGATGGTTAAGCATGGCGATGACCTACTTCTTTTTTCTAAAAGTTGGAAAACTGGTATAACCCATATCTATAAAGTGAACGAAGACGAAGCTGAGCAAACCATTAGTACGTTTGCGTCCATTGATGGACTGCCGGGCGTGGTAACTGGGGTAGACTTCGATCAGCACCAAAATAGGTTTGTTATCACCGGCTACAAATCAGATCCATTTGGAAACTTTGCTACTTTCATGGCTCAAGTATCAAGCGACTTTGCCCTTCTTGATGTATGGCCGCTTGAGCAATATAAACAAGTTGAAGGCATATGCGTGGATAATAGCGGCACATATTGGTTCAGCGAAGAAGCTACGGAAGGGCGCAAAGCATCGTTGTCTAGCGCCAGAGTAATGCCATAACAAGTAGCGCCATAACAAATAGCGCCAAAACAGGTAACGCCAACGAGCAACGCCATTAAAAAGCGAGCTGATTGAAGTCTGGCAGCCAATCCCCTCAAGCTTATTCACGGCAGTGAATAAGCGCTCTTTCATTGTCAGCAGCTGTTCTTTTAAAGTTATCTTTTAGTCGATGTTAGTAAAATGGCTAATACCCAACTGCCTACTTTCCTGTCTATACTGAAATTGTGATCGAATAAGTTGTAGCCAACCACAATTCAAGAGGCAGCGAAAAATGAGACGTTTAAACCAGTCCTTTTTAGCAATGTGCTTTTGTCCATGTTTTTTATTGGCGGGTGCAGCTAATGCCTCTGTGGTCGAAAAGGCACAAGAATGGCTCAACAAATATTCAGACAGTGACGATACGTTTTCCCTAACTCTCACTAAAAATAAAATTAAGTTCAAAGTCTGCAAACAAAAGCAGTATCAACTTGCATTTAGCCAAAAACTGGCGCCAATGTTTAACGTTGAAGCCATTGTCCATTACAACAAAGGGCTGCTTGATTACGGCGTTATGTCTCAGCGTGTTAGAAGCCACGAATTTGAAATAGTAAGCTGGTGGGATCGAGGGGATTATCGCTTGGGGTTGAGTCACAAAGTGCGCCCCCGCCACGAAATGAGTATTCCAGTTGCTGATACAATTCGACTTCCAACCAGCACGTCCGCAGGCCTTTATTTAGAAATTCCATTTAACGAAGACAAGCATCTTCTTACTGTTGGTGCTATGAGAGAGTCGTGGGAAAGTGAAGGGGCATCAATGCAATTGCCCTGGCGCTCTAGCCGTGACAATCAAGTAAAAGTAGAATACGCCATCAATTTCTAAATGATGGCGCGTAAAACGGGTTTGTTTCGAAGCTTCAGACTTCGCAAAGTGTAAGCAAGCTTAGACCGCTACAGTTTAAACCTACTCACTTCTGATGAAAGCTCTTGTGCAAGTTCGTCGAGCTTGTCACTCACGCTAACCAATATCTTAGTTGCATTCAGGGTTTCTTCACTTGATGCACTAATGTCATTAATGTTTCGACTGATATCTTCAACCACCGTAGCTTGCTCCTCTGTGGCAGTGGCCACTTGTGTGTTCACATCGTTGATGTGAGCAATTTCTTCGGCGATATCTTGAAGTAGTTTATCTATTTCATTGGTTGCGGTTACCACATCGGTTGTGCGCGCGCGGCTAGACTCCATTTGCGAAACGGCAGATTTAGAGTCTTGCTGGAACTTGTCTATCTTCACCTGTATTTCATCAGTGGCTTGGGCGGCACGCTGTGCAAGTGTTCGCACCTCATCAGCAACTACCGAGAAGCCTCGGCCGTGATCGCCAGCTCGCGCTGCTTCAATTGCGGCATTTAGCGCAAGCAGGTTGGTCTGCTCTGAAATACCTCGAATTGTATCAAGAATGCCGCCAATCGCCGCTGTGTGTTCATCTAGCGATTGAATAACCCTAGACACATCTTGAATTTGGTCGGAAAGACCGTTTATCGCGTGAACTGCGCGCTGGGTAATCTCTCGACCGTGAGCGGAGTTAGTGGTTGCCAGATTCGCATTTTGCGCAGCATGAGTCGCTGACTGAGCCACCTCATTCACCGTACTGCCCATCTCTGTTAATGCGGCTGCCGCCTGTAAGGTTTGATCGCGCTGACTCTTGGTAGAGTTTTCTGTTTGATGAGACTGCTTCGCAACATCTTGTGCTGACGCCTTTAGCGCGTGACTTGTTTTCGCCACTTGCGAAATAGTGCCGTGAAGGTGATCAATAAAGTTGTTGAACCCTTCCACTAAGCGGGCAATCTCTTTTTGTTCTGGCATAGGAATACGAGAGCGCAAATCGCCTTGTCCTCTACCAAGCTGCTGGAAAACATCGGCTAGCGATTCAAGTGGCTTGGTAAGCGTGCCTGCTAGCCAAATGCCAATAAGCGCGAAAGCGCCAGCAATAACCAAGGCCCAAATAATAATTTGGCGACTGCCTGCATTTAATGATGCGTAAAGCTCGTGCTCGGGTACTTGTGCTACCACATACCAACCGGCTTTTTCCACATAGGTACTGGCAAACAGTTGCGTGTCGCCTGCTGAATCGCTGGTGGCCATAGCGAAGCCCTGACGATTAAGTAGTTGCCCCGCTGCGCTCGAATCGCTTATTGACGCTAACTTAGCCTTGCCCAGTAACTCAGTATTGGGGTGAGCGATAATGGTGCCGTTTCCGTCAACAAGAAAGACAAAGCCGGTTTGGGCAATTTTCACCGCATTGATGATATCTAGCAGCTCATCGACCGATTTAGCGACACCCGACATACCTCTGCCGTTTACTTGCTGGTAATTCGCAAAAAGTCGGTAACCTTGGCCCGGTTCGTTATATAGACTTAATGATATTGGCTCGCCGCTATCTTTATAGGCGAAAAACCATCCATCGAATTCATCGTTTTGAAGCACTCTTAAAAAACCGTCCTGGTTCCAATATTTGTAGGTTGTTCTGTCTACGAACGAGGCAACGGTTAAATCGTTGAATTCAACAATATTACTTAAATAGTTAACAAGACGGCGTTCGCCAGCGCTGTCTGCACCTGCTGAAGACCATGCAAGAATGTCAGGGTTAGAGGCAATGCCATGAGCAACGGTAAGCATCACACTTGCTTCCCTGTCCACTCGGTTGCCAACCTGTCTAAGTAACGAAGGAAGCTGAAGCTCTTCCATGTTCTCTTTAACGAGATCACGGGCAATCCACTGGCTAATGGAACCTACAAGAATAGCAGCAGCGAGTACCGCCACAATAAGAGAAATAATGAGTTTTTGTTTTATACTGAAAGTCATGACTTTCGACCACGTAAGTTAATGCTGAAATTTTGATAAAGGGTGACGTGGCATTGCAGGCACAGCAACGTCTGATACTGAGCCCTAGGCGGGTCAGTACTACTCTCTGATTCTTACGCTAGTGCTATTGTTATTTTTAAAGCGCAGACAAGTTATCGACCTATTCCCTGCAAAGTTTATACTTTTTGCTAAGGAAAGAAGATTGTGAAGCATAATTGACCAATAGGTCAATAGAAAGATGAGGGTTGATACCAACACTTATTACAAAAAGGCCCTCTGACTTTCATAGAAAACGAGAGGGCCAATGTCATGCTGAAGCTACAGATTTAATTAGCAACAGACCTAGGAAAAGTAAGAGCTAAACCTTACTCTTTGTTTTCCTTAGGAATTGGGAAACCACGGTCACGCATCAATGCATCTACCTTGGCATCGCGGCCGCGGAACTTGCGATAAGCTTCGGCTGGATCCATAGCATTACGTACAGCGAATAGGTATTTCACTAAGCGATCGCCTACTTCTTTATCATAGAAACCACCCGGTGCTTCCATAAAGGCTTCTGCTGCGTCGGCAGTAAGTACCTCTGCCCACATGTAGCCATAATAGGCCGCTGCATAACCTTCACCCGAGAATACGTGACCGAAATGAGGTGAACGGTGACGCATAACGATTTCTTCTGGCATACCTAGCTTCTTAAGCTCTTCACGCTCAAAAGTATCAGGGTCAATCTTGCTAGGATCGGTAGTGTGATATTTCAGGTCCATAATGGCAGAAGCCATGTACTCAGTGGTTTTGAAGCCTTCATTGAAGGTAGAGGCCTTCTTAATCTTCTCAACCAGTTCAGCAGGAATTGGCTCGCCTGTTTCATGGTGCACTAAGTAGTTGTTAATAACCTCATCGGTGGTTAACCAACGCTCTAGTAACTGAGACTGGAACTCAGTGTAATCGCGTACGCCAGAATGCGAAGATGGGTATTTTACGTCAGACGCTAAGAAGTGAAGTGCATGACCAAATTCATGGAAGTAGGTTTCAGCATCGTCCCAAGAAATAAGCGTAGCTTCGCCATCAGCGCCTTTCACGAAGTTCGAGTTGTTAGAAGACAATACGGTTTTCTTGCCATCGAACGTGGTGTAAGAGCGATACGTCGTTGCCCAAGCACCAGAGCGTTTACCTTGGCGTGAGAATGGGTCAAGGTACCAAAGACCGATATGCTCACCGCTGTCTTTGTCAGTTACTTCCCATACTTTCACGTCTTCGTGGAAAACGGGTACTTTGCCTTCTTCAACAGGTGTGAAGTTGAAGTTGAACAAGCGACCTGCAACGTAAAACATCGCTTCGCGCAGCTTATCAAGCTGTAAGTACTGCTTTACTTCGTTTGAATCTAGGTCGTACTTCGCTTGGCGCACTTTTTCTGCATAGAAGCGGTAGTCCCATGGCGCAATAGTGATGTCTGCACCTTCTTCATCGGCAATGGCCTGCATGTCGGCCACTTCTTCTTCAACGCGAGCAATAGCGGCAGGCCATACTTTCATCATCAGATCCATGGCGTTTTCTGGGTTCTTCGCCATACGATCTTCTAAACGCCACTGTGCGTAATTTTCGTAACCTAACAGCTCAACGCGCTCATCTCGAAGGGTTAGGATGCGCTTGATAATGTCATTGTTATCAAACTCGTCGGCATTGTCACCGCGGTTGTAGTAAGTACGCCATACTTTTTCGCGAAGCTCACGATTGGTTGAGTAGGTCAAGAACGGGTCCATAGACGAACGCGTATTGGTAATCGCATACTTACCTTCTTCGCCGCGAGACTCTGCTGCCGCTTTAGCTGCCTTTACAAACGAAGCGGGTAGGCCGTCAAGCTGGTCTTCAGTAATATAAGTAACGTAGTTTTCTTCGTCTGCTAGCACGTTGTTAGAAAACTTGGTGTGCAGAGTAGCAAGTTCTTGGTTAATTTCAGCATAGCGCTTTTTCGCTTCGCCATCTAACGTTGCACCGTTGCGCGCGAAGCTGTTGTAAGTCATCCACGTAATACGCTGTTCTTCTGGCGTGAGCGATTTCAGTTCATCAGACTCGTACACCGTTTTCACTCTTTCAAAGAGTTTTTCATTTTGCGTAATTTGAGTGAAGAAAGCTGACAGTTTTGGTGACATCTCGGCCTGAATTTCGCGGAATTCAGGGCTGGACTTGTTTGAGCTCCAAATGCCGTAATACGTGAATACGCGTCCAAGCTCTGCACCTGCGCGCTCCATTTCAACAATGACGTTTTCAAACGTTGGTGGCGCTTCGTTATTTGCGATGGCTTCGATCTCTTTAAGATTCAGTTCCATGGCTTTTTCTAGCGCAGGCTTCAAATCTTCCAAATTCATTTTATCGAAAGCAGGCACCCCACCGTACGGGCCTTTAAACTCTTGAAGCAGCACGTTATCAAACTGTGCTTGTTGAGATGTCGCTGTATTTTGTACATCTGTGCTGGTGGTCTCAGGTGCTTTTTGTTCTGAACATGCACCGAGTGCAACCACAACCGCCATAGCGGTGAGTGATGATTTAAATTTACCCATGAGTTTTCCTGTCTGTTTTTATCTATACGTTTTATGACAAAAACCATCTTAAGATAATGTAAAAATAAGTTAAATGCTCTTTAACGTAATTCCTTGCAGCACAGCGGTTTGAAGAGAAATCGCGCTGATATGCAATTCGTCGAAATTGGTCAAATTTTGATTGGCTTTATGCTGGTTGGAAACTACACTGCGCGCGTTCTGAATAGCTGTCTTCCGCAGCTCGTAAACCACTGACTTTTTTACTGTGATCATCATGTTTGAATTACTTCTTCACGCGTTTCCCGTTGCATTCGCTTTGGCCTCCTTTTGGTCGAACACTGAACGTAAATTACTGCTACTGAATTTAGGGTTATGTATTGCTATTGGCTCACTTTTGGTTTTCGAGCAAGCGTGGGGAGGAGCCGTAGTAATTACGGTGGCAGGGCTGAGTACCAGTTATCGTTTAATAAAACAAAAACTACTGTCTCCTGTGGCAACCTACATTACATTAATCTCTATGATGGTTATTGTGCTGACGGTGAATAACCTAACCGGTAAAACATCGTTAGTCGAAGCTATGCCGGTGTTAACTTTTATGGCATACCGGTTTGGCGAACTTCACTGCAAGGAAGCGGGTTTAAGGGTATGCATGATCATTGGCTCCATCAACTTCACTGCGTACGGAATAATTACGCAAACGTGGGGATTAGCCATTACTGAAGCCCTGTTTGCAGCCTCGAACCTGTGGTATTACATGAAGCTAAGACGTGCCATGCGCACCAGCCCTGTTTGAAGCGTAAAGTAGTTCATGTCAGACCGATAACTGCACTAACCTAATGACAAGAAAGTGGACGTATTGAAACCGTTGCTTGTATTGAAACCATAGCCGCTTTGTGATTTATTGCGTCTTTAAAGGGAATCAAAATTTCACAGGGAAGACGATGCAACGCAAACCCATCGACAAGGCACTATTTCTTGGTGTTCCAGCATTTCTACTGGCTCTTTTTATTTTAAATATCACTGCAGAAGGTGAAGTTAAACTAGCGGCTACCCTAGGTAGTGTTGGGCTATGTATTGGCTTTTTCTCTTATTTAAGAAGCAGGCGCTTCGGCAATAGATATCCCATTGAAAAATTGATAGAAAAAGATGGTGATTTTGTGGTGTTTCACTTTTTACAGGGACTTGATCGCCAGCCCCTCAGGGTGAACGCCAATACTATCTATGCGCTTAATTTTTCTCACCATTACCTTGGAGTCATTTTGGAAAGCGGCAACGGTAAAGGGTTTGACTTTCACTATCCTCATAAGGAAGCCGTAATAAAAGCGAGACTTCAAGAGGTGCTTGGTGATGATGGATTTAACAACGTAAAAAAGAATGTCTAAATAAAGCGAAAAAAGTGTAAAGCAAAAAAAGTGTAGAGCGAAAAACAGTGTAAAGAGAAGCCCGAAAGTAATGTTTACTCGCGGGCTTTTTTAATTTATCACTGTAAAGACTTACGCAAACACCACGGTCTTATTTCTGTGAATAATCACACGGTCTTCTAAGTGGTAGCGCACGCCATGAGCTAATGCCGTTACTTCACAATCTTTACCCTTACGCACCATATCAGCTGCACTGTCGCTGTGACTAATACGCTTAACGCTTTGCTCAATAATAGGGCCTTCATCTAAATCTTTAGTTACGTAGTGACAGGTTGCGCCGATTAACTTTACGCCGCGATCATAGGCTTGCTGGTAAGGCTTAGCACCTGCAAAGCTCGGCAAGAAGCTGTGGTGAATGTTAATGGCTTTACCTTGCAATTCTTGGCAAAGCGTATCAGGTAAAATCTGCATAAAGCGGGCAAGCACGGTCAAATCAATTTTGTATTCTTGAAGTAAAGTCGTGATTTGCGCAAAAGCGGCTTCTTTCCCTAACGCTTTAAAGTCTACCCAATGGAAAGGGACTTTGTACCAGTCTGCAAACTGTTTCATTTGCGGGTGGTTGCCAATAATAACCGGAATATCACAGTGTAGTTCGCCTGTGTGCCAGCGGTGAAGCAGGTCAACTAAACAGTGAGACTCAAGGCTGGCAAGCAGAGCGACGCGCTGTTTTTTGTTGGAGTCGCTCAGCTTCCAGTTCATCTGATATTCGTTAGCAAGCGGGGTGAATTCTTTAACAAAGCTTTGATGATCTAACTTTAGCGAGTCGGTGCTAATTTCATGGCGCATGAAAAAGCGGCCGGTTTGTAAGTCAGTGTGATGGCTTGCTTCAACGATGGTAGCGTTATGGTCGGCCAAAAATTGCGACACGCTGGCAACGAGCCCAATTTGGTCTGGGCAGTCTATTACTAATCTAAATGTTTGTTGCATTTGGGCAGTTTGAATAAAAAAACAGGCTTTCTTTTTACCTGTGCCGCCATGTGTTGTAAAGGCGACGCGCTACTTTAAACCAGCTTAAATTGCTATAACTCATAATCACATGAGGTCTTAAGCTCAAAAGGTGCGAGTCAAATGGACATCAGTTTACCCAAGTCAGCACGGTATTGCGTTTGCCTTTACTCGTCGGTTATCCCTCGGCGCAGCTTTTCTCTTACCGACATATTGTGTTTTAACGGCCAAGACTGGCGGATAGGGTAGACTACCCCTTGCGGTGTAGAGACAGACTCAAAAAGGTGAAATGCCGAAACGTGAACGTCTACATTGGGGCTGTAAAGGGGAAGAGGCAAGCTCGACGTAGCCTTTCTGACAAGCGTAACGTGAGGCTTATATTCTCTGCTTTCTACCTCTATTGCCGCCTTGCGGGCTGCTTTTCGCGACAATTTGGCGAGTTCACCTAGCGCCTTTGGCGCATCTGTCGGCGAAGCGAAGAGTATCTTAGGGCCGTTCCATAATCCCGTTGCATCGAGGGTTAGAGAAAAGGGTTCGCTCACAAGCTGATCGAGTTCATACACCAACGCTTCATGCTGCCGGTGATTTATCTCACCTAAAAAGCTAAGCGTTATGTGGAAGTTCGCCGCCGGCACTGCGTACGGTTGCGCGGGCCCTTGGCTATTGGTGTGATCGTAGCGCGCATTGGTAGACTTTCGAGAACGGGTATACTCGCTTTTTACCCATTGCCGGGGCATAACTTCAGGCAATGCCTGTTGGCGCCAGCTATCTAGAGCAAGTTTTTCTGTGGCGCTAAGCTCTAAACCAATAAAGCTTCGCATAGCTTTCCTCCTTCCAATTTGCCCTTTAGCTTGTACATCACGTTAATGTCCATACAAACCTAAGTTTATCATGGCGCTACCTGCGATTTCCAAAACAAGATGCAAGTATTGAGCTATTTGCCAAATTTAAAAAAATAGCAGTGATGTTCGGGTGCATTGCTCAAATCAGGTACACTATACCCATCAACTTATAACACCTTTATGCCCTTTATGTTACAGCCGTTTTCTCACTTACCCGCTTATGAACTCGTTACGCCGCTTGAAGAAGCTGTAGCCGCTAGCAACGTCATCATAGGCGCTCCTCCGGGCGCGGGAAAGTCCACCGTACTTCCTTTGTCACTGCTGAAATCATCGCTTCAAGGAAAAATATTACTTATGCAGCCACGGCGCGTGGTGGTGAGAAACCTTGCGGACTATTTAGCTAGGCAATTAAATGAAAATGTGGGCGAAACGGTTGGCTATCGCATTAAGGGGGAGTCGAAAACATCGTCTGCCACTCGGCTTGAGATTATAACTGAAGGGGTCCTGACTCGCATGATTCAGCAAGACCCTGAGCTTGCTGGTGTAGCTGCTATTGTCTTCGATGAATTTCATGAACGCAGTATTCACAGTGACTTCGGTTTGGCACTAGCGCTTGAAGTACAGTCTGGGCTTCGCGATGACTTACGATTAGTTGTAATGTCGGCTACCTTGGATGTAGCACCCCTTCAAACGTTGCTCAATGCGCATAGCGTACCGCCAGTAGTGAACTTGAATACGCAAGGGCGCATGTTTGCCGTTGACATCCGCTACACACAAGATGTGCAGGCGCATGAGTTAGTACCCAAAACCTGCAATATCATAAAGCAGGCCGTAGGCGAACACGACGGTGATATTTTGGTTTTCCTTCCTGGGCGAGGAAGCATCAATGCTGTTGCCAAAGAAATAAAAAGGTTAGCTGAGAGTGCGGACATGGCCGTTCACATGCTCTATGGAGCGTTAAGTAAATCTGTGCAACAAGCCGCTATTACGCCAGACCCGCAAGGCAGACGAAAAATCATATTATCTACCAATATTGCTGAAACGAGTCTTACCATTGAAGGCGTGACGGTGGTTATTGATAGCCTATGGGAAAACAGTGCTCAGTATCATCCGTCCAGTGACATAACTGCGCTTACCCAGCAGCGCATTTCGCAAGCATCCGCCATTCAAAGAGCGGGGCGCGCGGGGCGTTTAATGGCCGGAACCTGCTATCGTTTGTGTAGCAAAAGCAGCTTCGAGCGTTTGGCCAAATACAATGCGGCGCAAATTGAAAAGGAAGACTTAAGTAGCTTTTTGCTTGATACCTTAGCCTGGGGCAGTAGCCCAGATACCTTGGCACTATTGACGAAGCCTACACAAGCGCAGCAGCAGGTTGCACAACAAAAGCTTCAGCGGGTTAATGCTATCTCACAATCCAGTATTACTCCCTATGGAAGAGGGTTGGCCCAGTTACCTTGTCAACCTCACTTAGCCCATTTATTACTCACCGTTAAACAAGGGATTGATGGGCTTTGTGCTGATGACAACGACGCGCTTCGCCACGCCGCTCCCTTTGTTGTGGCTCTTAGCGAAAGCAATATCAGTGTGGGTGGCGCAACAAATGTCATGGATGCGCTGCTCCACGCCAATAGCAACACGCGCAGTCAGCTTACACAGCAAGCTACCCGTTATGCGCGCTACGTGCGAAATAATGATGGAAAAGCACAACGCTTTAAGCCTGATATTAACGAACTAGACGAGCAAGCCCTTGGGCTTTGTATCGCTATCGCATTTCCTTTGCAGGTGGGCTATAGGCGCAGTGCGTCAGATAAATCGGCAGAGAGCTCGAATACAACAAATGGTAAGCCTAAGACCGGTATAGTCGAATACAAACTGGCAAGTGGCAAAGGTGCAGAGCTCACTGCTGCTGGTAGTGCGTCCATTTTTAATGAAAGCGAAAATGCCGATGGACCATGGCTGGCAGTGCTCGACGGGCAGCTGATAAAAAGCACGGTGGTAATACGCTTGGCACAGTCAGTGCCTGAAAGCTGGTTGCGTTTAGCCTTTCCTGACGCGTTCAAAGAAAAGCGCAGCGTTATTCTGAACAGCGATACTGGGGTAATGGAAGCCAGAGTGGGTACGGGCTTTTATGAGATAACGTTAAATAGCACACCGGTTTCTGGACAGGAAAAAAGTCGTGAAAAAGCATTCTGGGATGATGCGTTATGCAACGCATGGTTCGCCTATCTTGATGCACTTCCTCTATCAAGCTGGCCGCTTTCTGACGCAGACTGGCAATGGTGGCGAAGAGTGGCAATGGCTGGGAAGCTCAATTTGCCACAAGACAAAGCCTTCGATGAACCCGATCCGTGGCCGTTATCATTGAACGCTCTCGTGCACGAGGCCAAAGATAGTTTAGCGCCCGTCTTAAAAAACTGTAAAAACATCAAAAACCTTAAGCAGTTACCGTGGAAAACAGCCTTAAATAATGGTTTGTCTTGGCCTCAACAAGATGCGTTAGCCACGCTCTTGCCAACTCACGTGACTATCCCAACGGGCAGAGAGGCTAGCCTGGATTATCGCGATAATGGAGATGTGGTGCTGTCGGTCAAAATGCCAGAGTTATATTCTCAAGGCACGCCATTAACGATAGCGGGTGGGCGAATTACCGTTGTATGTGAGCTGCTGTCGCCAGCAGGTAGGCCATTACAAACCACCAGTGATTTAGCCGCCTTTTGGCATGGCAGTTATAAGGAAATACAAAAAGAAATGAAGGGGCGCTATCCAAAGCACTTTTGGCCAGATGACCCCGCAAATGCATCGCCGACCAGCAAAACAAAAAAGCATATGTAGCGCGCTGATGCGGCTACACAAACCATCGTTTTCAGGTGATTTTTATTTATTTTAAACAAGAGTAGCATCTATACGCCATTTTCCTATATGCCAGTTTCGTACACAGTATGTTTTTTACGACAGTGGTCGTGCGCTGAAACTTGCGCTAAGTTGGAGTATGAAACCTCACTCTTATTTACAGGTTAAACTACCTAATGAAACTATCTTGTATTGCTACCGCTGCTTTTTTATTTGCTACTTCAATCAACGTTCAAGCTCACGATTTTTGGCTAGAACCCACAGCATATCGTTCTCAAGAACCGAGTTCGCTGGCATTGCAGTTTAAAGTGGGTCATAAGGAAGATACCTCTCATTGGAACCTTGCATGGGATAGAATAGTCGCGTTGCGCACCTACTCTTTTGACGGTGTAACTGATATGGCTGCCAGTGTTGTACCTAAAACCTCAATGCTGCCGGGCATGGCAAAAACAACCAAGCTCCCATCCGGTACTCACGTCATAGGGTTTGAAAGCTATCACGCCACAAGCACATTAAAAGCGAAGAAGTTTAATCAGTATGCAAAAGAAGAAGGCTTAACTGAGGTATTGGCGCACCGCGAGGCAAGGGGACAAAACGATATCGCCGGCAAAGAGCTGTACTCTAGAAAGGCGAAAACCATTGTGCAAGTTGGCGATGCGGTAACGAACAACGTATTAAAACCCATTGGCCACACATTGGAAATAGTGCCTCTTGAGCATCCTTACAAGCTTGCAGGAAACACGCTATCTGTTCAGGTATTATTTAAAGGTAAGCCTTTGAGTAACGCGCTTATTGATGCGTATTCCTTGGTTGATCACAGCGCTAAAGAGCAAGCGGTTAAAACGGATAGTGAGGGCAAGGCGACATTTAAATTTGACGTCGAAGGTCCTGTAATTCTGAATACAGTTTGGGGAGTCCCACTTACAAATAGCTCGGCTGCAGATTTCGAAACCTATTTTTCAAGCCTAACGTTTGAGTACTTTCAGTAACCAACACAGTGAGTGGTTTACACCTTGTAGGCCACTGAAAATACCAAACAGTGAATGCGCGCCAGAAATGGCGCAGCATATATGAAATTTAAGAAGTCGTCGTTTCAAGGTCGATATTAAGTGCAGCCATCACTTCAAGTCCTGGGAACCCATCCGCAATCATGTTGTTACTAATTTGGTAATTGCGAATGCCTTCGCGGGTGGCGGGGCCAATAATGCCGTCAGGCTTACCCACATCAAAGCCCAAATCATTCAGCTTGCTTTGAAGGGCAATAATATCTTTGCGATTGTACGCAGGTAGATCAGGTAACGTGGCTTTAATGCCAGACGCGCCAGCAATGCGGTCGGCCAATACACCCACCGCAATGGCATAAAACTCTGAGTTGTTCCAGCGCATAATAACGCGGAAGTTTTTGTAGGCGATAAAGGCGGGGCCGTTATGACCAGCAGGCACAATAACATAGGCGGTAGTGTCGCCTTCGCCCAGCTCAGAACCATCAGCTTTTTTCACGCCTTGGGCATTCCATTCACTGAGAGATTTTCTATTTTTATAGCCTGACTCTTGATAGTCAAAGTTTTCAGGCAGTTGCACTTCACGACCCCAGCGGAAGCTGCGCTCCCAACCCAAGTTGGCAAGAAAGTTTGCCGCAGAAGACAACGCATCTTCTTCACTTGCCCACAAGTTTATTTGTCCGTCGCCATCGCCATCAATAGCGTAGTGGGTATAGGCCGAAGGCATAAATTGGGTGTGCCCCATTGCACCGGCCCACGAGCCAATCATGTCTTCTTTTTGCAGCTTCTCTCGCTCCATCAATTTCACAGCAACAAGAAACTCTTGGGTGAAGTAGGTGCTTCGTCGCTTATCACACGCTAAAGTGGCAAGCGAATCGAGTACCGGCATTTTGCCTTTGTAAGAGCCAAAATTTGTTTCTAGCCCCCAAAAAGCAAGCAGATAATGAGGAGGCACGCCGTATTTTTCACTTAGCTTATGCAAAAGCTTGTCGTGCTTTGCATACATCTCTTTACCTTTTTCGGTACGCCAGTCGGTAACGCGCTTGCTGAAGTAGCCCGGAAAGGTTTGTACAAATTCTGGTTGGCTTCGGTCTAGCTCAATCACACGGTCTTGGTGAACAAGACGAGGAAACACATCATCGATAGTCTGCTGGCTAACCCCTTCCTGCTTGGCTTTACCAGCAAGCGCAGCGGTGCAGCTAGCGAATTGTTCATTGGCTAGCGCTGAATTCATTGTCGCACCCGCGAGAAGCAGCGCCATAGACGTGCGAAGTGACGGTCGAAGAAATGAGGCGTAAGACTTGGCCCCTTTAGGCGAACGAGTAGAGAAAAAAGAAGACTTAAATGAAGCTAAGCGCATAGTACGGTTCCTGTGTTACTTGCCAGCATGCTATCGCATTGTGACCGTGAAACGCGAGTAAAATTCATTTTAGTCCTTCAACATATTAGCGCCATGGGACGTTTCAGAAGTATACAAATTCGGAGTGTGCATATTTGGAAACAGTTGTTGAGAGGCGGCCCGAATGGTAATGTTGATACTATTAAAACTAACGTTTTAAAGGCGTTCGTTAAATCCATATCGCAATATGTGCGATGTCATCCTCAATGATCTTCATGGCGTTTTCACGTGGCAAAAAGACAGACAAAAGACAATCCATCTTCAAAAAGTAAAGCATCAAGCAATGGCAAAGGCTCGGCCAAGCGCTCGTGGTTTTTCAAACTGTTTTGGCGAGTCACTCTTATTGGTTTGGTTGTGCTTGGGGCCTATGCCTTCTACCTTGACGCCCAAATTAAGCATGCGTTCTCTGGAAATAAATGGGAAGTTCCCGCGCAGATCTTCGCCCGTCCGTTGGAAATCAGCAAAGGTGAAGAGATAACGCCCCAAGAAGTCATTGATGAGCTCAATTTGCTGGGCTACCGCAAGGTAACCTTTGCCGACAGCAGCGGTGAATATAGCTATCAGAATAAGGTGCTGACTGTACAGCGCCGCGCGTTTCAGTTTCCAGAAGGCGCAGAGCCTCTGCGTCATTTAGTGATAACGTGGGAAGGTGCACGTATTGGGGAAATTTATGACAAGTCGCAAGGCCGCCCGTATGGTTCTGCAAGGCTAGAACCCTGGTTAGTAACGCGCATGACTAGCGGGTCTCAAGAAGACCGTATGCTGGTAACGTTAGACACCATTCCTGAAATGTTGCCAAAAGCGCTAACCCTGGTGGAAGACCGCAATTTTTATAATCACCATGGCGTTGCGCCGCTTTCAATATTGCGGGCTCTAATGGCAAACATTGCAGCCGGACGAACGGTTCAAGGCGGGAGTACGCTAACGCAGCAGCTGGTTAAAAACATGTTTTTAACCCGTGAGCGCTCCATTGTGCGTAAGGCAAAAGAAGCCATTATGGCGGTGATCATTGATGCCCGTTACAGCAAATCAGAAATTATTGAAGCGTACTTAAACGAAGTGTTTTTGGGGCAAAATGGCGATATGGCCGTACATGGTTTTGGACTTGCCAGCTATTTCTATTTTGACCGACCAGCTAACGAGCTAAGTACGCCCGAAATAGCCACGTTGGTTGCTATTATTAAAGGCCCATCTTATTACAACCCACGCAAATATGCTGAGCGCACGAAAGAGCGTCGTGATTTAGTGTTGCGCATGCTGTTTGATGAAAATGAAATTAGTCGTCAAGACTACGAACGTTTTGTGAATATGCCGTTAGGGCTCGCCAGTGGGGCTAGCTTAGCAAGCGGTAAACACCCTGCTTTCATGGAGCAGGTTCGTCGGGAACTCAATGAAATTCTGGCTGAGCCTAGCTTAAGAGATTCGGGCGTAAAAGTGTTTACAACACTTGATATCGTAGCCCAGCGCCGCGCTGAAAGTGCATTGTCGGGTACGCTAGACGGTTTGCAAAAAGACAGGAAAGTGCCATTACAGGGCGCAATGGTAGTCACAGATAGTGCAAGTGGTGAAGTACGCGCTATCGTTGGCGGAAAAGACTTTGCGTTCAAAGGCTTTAACCGAGCACTAGACGCAAAACGCCCTATAGGCTCGTTGATTAAACCTGCGGTTTACTTAACCGCACTAGAAGATCCAACACAGTTTAACTTGGCAACGCCGCTTAAAGACGAACCCATTACCCTTGAAAGTCGAAATGGAAAAACGTGGTCGCCGCAAAACTACGATAAAGAGTTCAGAGGGCAGGTGCCATTACTTCAAGGGCTAGTCGAGTCTTTAAATATACCTACGGTTAATTTAGGCATGCAGATAGGGCTTGATGCGCTAGCCGATACGATAGAGCGATTAGGGGTAACCACCCCCGTAGATAAAGTACCGTCGTTGACCCTTGGCGCTTTTGAATTGACCCCTTTTAGTACCAATCAAATGTATCAAACCCTATCAAATGATGGACGTTATATACCTCTTCATACGGTGACGTCTGTAGTTACGGCTGATAATGCACTGCTTTGGAAAAAGGCTGAATTTTTCGCTCAGCGCACCGATGAAGCGGCAACCTATCTGCTTAACTACGCCTTATACAAGGTAACCACAGAAGGTACTGCAAAGCGCATTGGCTGGAATTTTGGCAATGTGAATATGGCCGGCAAAACGGGCACCACAGATGATTATCGCGACAGCTGGTTTAGTGGCTTTGATAGAAATAACGTTGTTACAGTGTGGGTGGGTAACGACGATAACCAGCCGGTTAATTTAACCGGGGCAGGTGGAGCCTTACCCGTCTTCATAAACTACATGAAATCTCAGTCACCCAAGTCATTATCAAGGCGTTTCCCAAAAGGCTTAGGCATTGCACATTTTGACGCCAAGACCGGCGCGGTTGTGGTTGCAGGATGTGCTGGGAGTTTAAGCGTACCGGCTATTTTGGATGTGCTTCCTCCACCTCAACAAGATTGTTCAGGCCGTCCTGTAGACAAAGACAGCGACAAGGATGATAAAAGCTGGTGGGAACGGATATTCGGATAAAAAAACTCCAGTAAGAAGATAGAAAACACAATCACTTGGCTGGGATACAGTCCGTGCTTTCTATCTCCCTCTGGAGTAAAAGGCCCAGGGAAGGCAAATCTTTTAGCGGTAGTCGGTTAGGTTCCTATTTGTTTTTATTGCGTTTTCAGTGACCTTTCTGAAGGAATAGGCGCGCTGTTGAAAACACCAGCGCACTGACTACAAACGCAATAACCGGTCCGAGTACCACCATAAATAGGGTTGCGGCGGTTAACATGTGCATTCTCCTTATGCGTCGTTATCGTCTGAGCTGATAGGCTCAATCGGCGTAATAGTGATGTCAGCAACCAATGCATTTGCTTCTTCTACTTCTGGCTCAAACGTATGGCTTGCAGTTAACACGTCATAAGTCACGCCTAGGTCCAAGTTCTGCTTTACGTCATGCATGGCGCTTTCAACGATAAAATCTGTATGCGAAACAATGTTGTTCTGAGTGTCGTCAGCGAACGCTGATGCGCCCAATACGCTAGTTGCTAAAGTTAGTGCAGTGAAAGTTTTGCGACCGATAAACATAGTAATCTCCAAAAGTTAAGTTAGACACTGCACTTGAACATACTGCGTGGCAGCTATCATGTTGCTAAAGGTTTCGATAATAAGTCGTTATCAATTAACAATTAGTTTATAGCGAGGGATGTGCCAACTCGTAAAAATAAGGTAAGTATATGAATTTAATGAATTTTAACTTTTAGTAAAAAATAAAGGTGGAATTGAGGAATTAAAGAAATACTAAAATTTAGCGAATTTAATGTAGAGGTGGTCAAAATGACTAACGCAAATTTTTTAACACTTGCGCAGCGACACTGGTGACCATGAGAAAGGTCAGAAATAGGGGCGCTAGTCTATAAAGAAGAGCAGCGCCGCCAATGTATAAAAGAGTGAATAGGTCTAGGACGCTTTACTTCTAAATTGTGAAACCATTGTCATTACTAGCGCAATGATCACACCAGCAGCAATACCAACAACACCATCAGCAAGTATAGACATAACCAGCGATGCGTCTGGAATAAGTGCGGTAAACCAGTCGGTAATAACGTGCAAAAAGCCAATGCTGTGGGTGAGGATGCCACCACCGACTAAAAACATAGCAACAGTGCCTACAACCGCAAGGGTTTTCATTAATGCGGGGGCGGCAACTAATAACGCTCTGCCAATAAATCGTTGAAGGGTGTTCATTGAACCTGTTAACGACTTGCGAAGCATGTAAAGCCCAACATCGTCCATTTTAACTAGTGCCGCTACCAGCCCATAAACGCCAAGGGTAATCGCTAAGCTTAGTGCTACTAGCACACCAATTTGCGTAGTAAGTGTTGCATCGGTCACTGTGCCTAATGCAATTACAATAATTTCAGCAGACAGTATAAAGTCTGTGCGTATAGCGCCTTTAATTTTATCTTTCTCAAACGCTACCATATCCACATCTTCGTGGGTAAGCGCTTCTATTCTGGCTTCTCGTGTTTTTTCTTCATCTTCGTGGGGAAGATATTTGTGCAGTAGTTTTTCTGCACCTTCAAAACATAAATATAACCCGCCCAGTACCAAAAGGACGGTTATAAGTGAGGGCACAAAAGCACTGATGGCTAATGCCGCAGGAACCAATATTGCTTTATTAATAAGTGAGCCTTTTGCTACTGCCCATACAACAGGTAGCTCTCGGTCTGCTTTAACGCCTTGGACTTGGTCGGCGTTTACCGCTAAATCGTCGCCCAAAACGCCCGCTGTTTTTTGCGCAGCGACTTTCGACATGGTTGCGATGTCGTCCATTAACGTTGCTATATCATCAAGTAGGGCAAGTAAGTTAGCTGCGGCCACGTCGAATATCCTTTGTTATGTATTACAGTTAGAGTAATCCCCAGTAAATAGCAGCTTAGCGTACTTAAAACATGGGTGATATACAATTAGGAATAATGCCGATAAATCACAGTTCTTTTTAGACAGTTTTCAGGGCTATCACCAACAGAAAAGGCGAAATCAGAGGAAGTGTGAGTTGAGAAGAGCACGCTCGTGCTCTTCTCATGTTGAAGTTAATTACCCCAAATGTTGTTTACCAGTTCTGGATGATCAACGAAAGGGTTTCGATTGTTCTGGAAATTGAAGGCAGCGTCATTCCTATCGATTTCCTTTTGGCTTACAGGGTCTTGAGAATGCCAGCTTAAAAGCAGAGTTAAGAACCAGCTTTCGAATACTTGATCACTCGTACCATTCAACACTGCGTCGCCATAGGTGCTATTCGTTTCCCAATTTGCAATGACGTTTTCATAACGTGTCGCCATGTAGAAATACGCTCTAGCGAAGTCACCTTTGAACTCGTCGATGGGCTCAAAAACGGTGCCTGTATAACCAGAAGCAGAAGAGCCCGCGCCCAGTTTGGAACCATTCGATGACGTATAAGTAGCACTTGCGACATCACCGTACGGATAGCTACTTCGGCGACCGTTAACGTAGCCGTCGGTTGCAAAAACGTGATGAACATCAGTATTCATCGGCGAGACTGCACCGCCAAACCAGCTGCGCGGGAAGGCGTGTTCGCGGTTATAGCAACTGCCTTCTCCACTATAGCTGCCACACTGGTCAGAACCAGCCGTGTAGCTGTAAGCGTCACTACCATTTGGGTTTTCTGAATACATGTCCAAAATGGAGCCGTCATTTTCATAGTAGCTGTCGCTTGTGTATGAAATATAGAATGTCCAAAGGTCGCCATAGCTTTGTGTATTATGATTTTTGATAATGTTGTAAAGCTCGGTTTTTAACGCATAGCCTGACAGACCGTTGGCACTTGCATAGTAACCAGTGAGTTCTGATGAACCACCACCACTGCCGCCGCCACTCGTTGTACCAACGCTAAAGCTGGTGCTTTCACTCGCGCCGAAAGAGCCGCCATTAGCAACAGACACGCCCTCTATTAGCAAGTTATAGCTGCCAGAGCCATAGGAGCAGCAAATTCCATCGCCATAGGCATCACTAATGGTAAAGGTATATTCTCCATCAGTAAGGCAAACCGCTTCAGTATAACTTTGGTTGCTAGCGTAGCTGCTGCCAGAGGCTTCAACTTGGTTGTTTGCGTTAGTTATTTGCCAACTGGTTTCGCTGCCGTAATTGTCGGTAGTTAAGTTCAAAACGCCTGAATGGCTAGCACACGTGCTTCCACCGCCGTTATTGCCACCTGACCCAAGCGTAGTCGGCTCGAATGCGTCTACATAGACGGTTTCTGACCCATCAAAGCCCGTCTGATCATAAAAGCGTAACCCCACCTCAATCTCTTTTGACGCTGTAGCGGAATAAGAGAAAGTAAGCTGTTGCCAGTTTCCAGTTAATGAGTTGTCAGAATAACCTTGATAACCGTCTACATATAGGCGTGCTTTTACAGCACCTTCAGTGTGATATAGCCTCACTGAAAATTCATAATTTTGACCGGCGGTTACATTGATTGTCTGACGGAAGTCAGTTGAACCTTGCGTTGTCGTATTGACGGTAACTGCAGCAGACTTGCTTCCCGAGAATGAGTAGACCGAGTTTTCAGCTACACTAATGCCGGAGTCGATAGTTGACCATGAATTAGGTGCGCCAGACGTCCATGTTTCAAAGTCTCCATTGGAGACCTGACCCATGGCGATAGCGGGTAACAACGCACCTGCCAAGCCGACTATTTGACGTAAGTTTATATTCATTTATTTTCCGTTATTGTCTTTATTTTAAATGTATATTTATTCCTTAAACGTAGTGTTCGACGCCTTCCTAGGCGTATCAAATATTGCACGTATTTGTGACAAAATGAATAAAAGTGCTTAATCTAACGGCAGAGAGTACTGAGTTAACGGCAAGGAAATAGATGCAAATAAACGGTGAGTTAGGCAAAAGATCAGTACTACCTATTATGGACTGTTGGGCGCAATAAAATGACTGACAGCCCAATTCCATCGCTATCCGTACGCTCATATACGAAGCAAACGTGCCGCCATAAACACAACTACTTTCAGTTAGTGCTGCCCATCAACGGACATATCTTGATAGAAATCGATAATTTTAGCGGGCGGGTAGGCGTAGGCGAAGGCGTATGCATAGCGCCGAATGAGGTCCATTATTTTAGCGCTAACGAACTGTCAAAATTTATTGTGGCGGACTTGGAGTATGTGCCAGTTAATTTAAATGACAGGTTGCACCCGATATTTCAGGTAACGTCCGCATTACAGGCGTTTTTATCGTTTGTAGAGATTCAAATTAGCCAGTTTGCTGACCAAGGCCATGAAGAAATACTGGCGCTATTTTTAACCTTGCTAGAAACATCCTTGAAAGGATGCAGCATGGATAAGCGAATGACTCCTGTATTAAGCCATATTCATCGCGACCTTGCCCGAGGCTTTACACAGGTGGAGTTAGCACGGATAGCCTGCATGGGAACAACGCAATTCAAAACACGCATTAAAGAAGCCACCGGGCATAGTTTACGAGATTACCTTGTAAAAGTGAGGATGGAAAAGGCCAAAGCACTACTTAGAAATACCGATACACCAATGTTGGGTATAGCTCAGCTAACAGGGTATGAAGATGTTGCAGCATTCAGTCGCCGGTTCAAAGCGTATTTCGGGCGACCCCCTAAGTTTTTCAAAAGAAAGTGACTGTGATAAGGGCTTACCTCACATGACGGTAAATCGTTGATAGAGAGGGCTAGTTAATCTCTTCGTCTTTAGGAAGTTTATTGACTCTGGCTTCTATAAAACGTTTGTGGTCGTCCATTTTGGTGCATTCTAAGGTTCCACCAGCAATCCCACTCAATATCGCCAAAGTTTTATTGGTCGTACTGCTACAGTTTACGCGTTTTGAAGGGCGTCGATTTTCATTAGCTTGTATTTGCTGTGTGCTTGGCCCGCTAAGAACAGGACTATTTTTACGCTCTTGAAATGCTTTTGCTGCTTGTTCTGCGTCTTCAGCGACTTTGTCACTGTGATACTTTTCAAAATAGAGGGCGGCGCCATCTTTTACCGACAGATTCAACGAGCCTGCGCGCCGATTTGCGTCTTTTGATAAAGTGGGCGACGGCAGTGTACTAGTCGGCTTACTTTCAATGGGTACCTGCTGTGTATCGGGCTCAGCATTTTTCTGCTGCTTGGGCGCAGGGCTTTCTACAATTTCATTCTTACTATCAAGTGCTTCAGTCGCTTTGGTTGCGTCAGGCTTCAACTCAATTTCTTGCCTTTTAGGGGAAACATCGATTGGTTTAGTTTCTTGTGGTTTAGCTTGGGCAGAAGGGCGTGGAACGGGGGGATAGTACAGTCTGGCGCTTATCTCCGGCGTTCGCTCCAAAACATTTACTCGTGCTTTTTGGTTGTTGATGCCCATTTGAGAAAGTATGACCACTACGATGACCCCAAACACATGTGCACAGCCCGAAATTAATAGTGGGCGCCACGCCGTTTTCTTTGCAACGGAATGGTGTTCAATGCTGCGCTCAGGCGCAAAGAAAGAAGGGGTGATAGTCGTCATAGTAAACAACAGACCATGGGCCCTATCGAATAGTTCCATCCTAATTTCATCGCACTTTTTAGTCCTCTCACCTTACCGCAACCTCATACCGCTTCAAAATTGGGCAAATTTTTAACAGTGCACCATTAGTGTGCATTATTTTTGTGCGTTCATGAAGCGTTTGCTTGTATGTATTTGATTTATTTGGCTAATCATTTGTGGCATGGCTCTTGGTTTATCTTCCCATAGTTGGAAACACGACCATAAATCACAGAATAACCAAAACAAACTGGGAGCAACTCATGAAACTAGTCACAGCGATCATCAAGCCGTTCAAGCTAGATGATGTTCGTGAAGCCATTTCAGAAATCGGTATCGACGGTTTGACCGTGACCGAAGTGAAGGGCTTTGGACGTCAAAAAGGACACACTGAACTTTACCGCGGAGCGGAATATCAGGTGGATTTTCTACCTAAAGTCAAACTGGAAATTGCTGTTCAGGATGATCAAGTAGAGCGCCTGGTAGAAGCCATCGTTGGCGCTGCCAAAACAGGCAAAATTGGAGACGGCAAGGTGTTTGTTTACGACCTTGAACACGCCGTTCGTATTCGAACTGGTGAGTCGGATAGCGACGCGCTGTAAGCCACAACGATATATTTGCGGAGAAAACCATAATGGAAATCACTTTTGAACTTGGGTATGCGCTAGATACCTTTTATTTTCTAATCTGCGGTGCACTGGTTATGTGGATGGCTGCAGGTTTTGCGATGCTTGAAGCAGGTCTTGTTCGAGCGAAAAACACCACAGAAATTCTAACTAAAAACGTGGCGCTATTCGCTATCGCTTGCACTATGTACATGATTTGCGGTTACGGCATTATGTACGGTGGCGGCGACTGGGGTCCATTCCTAAGCGGTATCATGGCTGATGGCGCAACAGGTGTCGCTGAAGAGCCAGCAACATATGCACCTTCTGCTGACTTCTTCTTCCAAGTAGTATTTGTTGCAACAGCAATGTCTATCGTATCTGGTGCGGTAGCTGAGCGTATGAAGCTTTGGGCATTCCTAGCGTTCGCAGTTGTTATGACGGGCTTCATCTACCCAATGGAAGGTGCTTGGACATGGGGCGGCGAAGCAGTATTCGGTATGTATACGCTTGGCGACCTTGGTTTCTCTGACTTTGCAGGTTCAGGTATTGTTCACATGGCTGGTGCAGCTGCTGCTCTTGCTGGTGTTCTTGTGCTTGGTGCTCGTAAGGGTAAATACACCGCTGACGGTAAAGTAAACGCGATTCCAGGTGCAAACTTACCGCTTGCAACTTTAGGTACATTTATCCTGTGGATGGGTTGGTTTGGCTTCAACGGCGGTTCAGTACTGGCTACTGCAACTGTTGAAAGTGCAAACTCAGTAGCGATTGTATTTATGAACACAAATGCTGCAGCTGCTGGTGGTGCAATTGCTGCACTTATCGTAGCACGCATTCTATTCGGTAAGGCTGACCTAACCATGGTACTTAACGGTGCGCTAGCCGGTCTTGTAGCTATTACAGCAGAGCCTTCAACACCTACACCACTACAAGCTACGCTGTTCGGCGGCCTTGGTGGTATTTTAGTAGTGCTTAGCATCGTTGCGCTTGATAAAGTAAAAATTGACGACCCAGTGGGCGCAATTTCAGTTCACGGTGTGGTAGGTCTTCTAGGTCTTATCCTTGTACCTTTCACTAACGATGGTTCAAGCATCTCTGGTCAGCTAATTGGTGCAGCGACTATCTTTGTATGGGTATTCGTAGTGAGCCTAGTGGTATGGCTAGTGATTAAAGCGGTTATGGGTGTACGTGTGAGCGAAGAAGAAGAATTCGACGGCGTAGACATGAGCGAATGTGGTCTGGAAGCATACCCAGACTTCACAAGCAGCCGTTCGTAAGAGAGTCTCGATTAGGCAACGAAACAACAATAACAATAATGCCTTATTACTTCGTTTAAGCCCCGCTAATGCGGGGCTTTTTTCGTTTCATGCAATGTGTTTTAAGCTCATTACTGGGCTTAGGAAAAGAGCCTAGGCGTAATGTGACAATAACGCTACACTATGAATCGATAAACTAACGCTAGATTTATTATCGGCAACGTTTTAGTAAAAGGACGGTTATGATTGCAAGTGTGCGACTTCTACCTTTGATACTGGCTTTCTTTAGTATCAGCTGTTTGGGCTATGACAGAATAACGGGGCAACCCTTTGCAAGTCGCTCAGAAGTTATTGCAAAGAACGGCATGGCAGCAACAAGCCAACCATTAGCTACGCAAGTGGCGTTGGATATTTTAAAACAAGGCGGCAGTGCAGTTGATGCAGCTATTGCAGCCAATGCCATGTTAGGTTTAGTTGAGCCTACAGGCAGCGGTATTGGCGGCGACCTATTTGCCATTGTGTGGGATGCAAAAGAAGAGAAGCTAGTCGGCTTAAACGCTTCTGGCCGTTCACCCAGACAGTTAACCAAAGCGGTGTTTGCCGAGCGTGGCTTGCATCAAATTCCAAAATTTGGTCCGCTACCCGTTTCTGTCCCTGGCGCTGTAGATGGCTGGTTTGCACTACACGAAAAATTTGGCAAGCTGCCCATGTCTGCGCTGCTTACCCCATCTATCAAATATGCCCGTGAGGGGTTTCCTGTTTCAGAAGTCATTGCCTATTACTGGCAGATGAATCAAGAGCGAATAGGTCACTATGACGGCTTCGCAGAGACTTTTCTTATCGACGGGAAAGTTCCGCAAAAAGGCGATGTTTTTAAAAATCCTGGCTTAGCCGTGACCTATGAAAAGATTGCAACAGGCGGGCGAGATGCTTTTTATAAGGGCGATATCGCACGCACTATCGATGCTTACATGAAGTCTCAAGGCGGCTTTTTGTCATACCAGGATTTGTCATCGCATACCTCGGAGTGGGTAGAGCCCGTTTCTACTAATTATCGCGGTTATGATTTGTGGGAACTTCCGCCCAATGGACAAGGCATAGCGGCCCTACAGATTCTTAATGTGCTTGAGCACTATGATATCGAAGGAATGGGGTTTAACTCAGCAGACTACATCCATACCTTTGTTGAAGCCAAGAAGCTCGCCTTTGAAGATCGCGCTAAGTTCTATGCAGATCCAGACTTCAATGATATTCCTGTCGACTGGCTAATTTCGAAAGAGTATGCCGCTAAGCGCCAGAAGCTCATAGATAATGAACGCGCAGCGAATCGCGTTGATGCGGGTATTTATGAAGGAGATACCATTTATCTGACCGTTGCTGATAAAGAGGGCAATATGGTGTCCTTAATTCAAAGTAACTACCGCGGAATGGGCTCAGGCATGACACCTCCAGGGCTAGGTTTTATTCTTCAAAATAGAGGTGAGATGTTTACCCTTGAAGAAGGGCACTTTAATGAATATCGCCCGGGAAAACGTCCATTTCACACCATTATCCCGGCTTTTGTAACCAGAAACGGTAAGCCAGTGATGAGCTTTGGCGTGATGGGCGGTGGGACTCAGCCTCAAATGCATGCACAAATTATTGTAAACATTCTCGACTTTGGAATGAATTTGCAGGAAGCGGGGGATGCTCCACGCATACTGCACAGTGGGTCGAGTAGCCCAACGGGCGCGTTGATGACTGATGGTGGTTATGTGAGCTTAGAATCAGGGTTCAGTGAAACCGTTCAGCGAGAGCTCATGGAGCGGGGGCATAAGCTTCAACGCGTGGTAGGCGCGTTCGGTGGCTATCAGGCCATCGCTTGGGACGAGCAGAAAGGTGTCTATTTTGGCGCTTCAGAAACGCGAAAAGATGGACAAGCCGCGGGCTATTAAGCACACTAGTGTAAATAATAGGCGGCGGAGTTAATTTGTTCCCCCGTTTGCTGCTTCGCTTTAAAGGGTTTCAAAGTTTGAAGCAGCCGCTACACTTTACAATAAGGTTCGCACAACAAAGCGCGGCGAATGATCGCCAGCAGCGAAACGTCAGAACAAGGCGTTAATAACAACAAGAGCGGCAATGACACAACCACAAAAAGGCCTCTGCGCTGAGCCAAATTTACATGCACAGTATTTATTACTGAACGTCATTGATGACGATAGCCAAGCCGTACGCGCCAAACTATCTCGCGTGCTGGATATATTCGAGCATTTTGAGAATGAGCACTACGAAGCCATGGTAACCGGCGTTGTCGCTATTGGCACCGGTTACTGGACTGAGGTATACCCCGGTTTGATACCTGTTGAGCTTGCCCCTTTTCCTGATATGCAGTGTGATGATAGAAGTGCCCCCACCATGCCTTGCGATCTCTTCATTCAAATTCGCGCTGATAGGCTGGATATTTGCCATGCGGTTGGCATTGAAGTGATGGATTTGTTGCGTATTCATGTAGAACTGGTAGAGCAAATAAGAGGGTTTAGGTACTTAGATGGCCGTGATCTCAATGGTTTTCTCTATGGCGCAGATAATCCGCGTGGCATGAAGCGTAGACAAGTCGGCATTATTGGCGAAGATGACCCTGATTTTAGCGGTGGCAGCTATGTTCACATACAACGCTATCGCCATGATTTAAGGCGCTGGAATAGTCTTTCAAGCCGTCAGCAAGAACAAGTGATGGGCACCACGCAAGAACACAATTTGGTAAGTAGCGAACAGTCTGAATCTTCGCATTGTGTTAGGGCAAGCACTGTTGCGCCCGATGGCGACGAACCAAGGCTAATTAAGCAAGGCATGCCATACGGTGATATGGCCTCTCAAGGCTTATTCTTTGTAAGCTGTAGTGCCAGTGCGCGGCCATTTAAACAGATGCTCCACAGCCAAATATACGGCAACGGTGAAGGCGATTATGACAGATGGCTGGATTTTACCAGCGCTGAAACAGGTGCTGCGTTTTTCGCGCCATCCATCAATTTCATTCGCCAGCAGGCTAAGTTATCTGAGTCCTAAATTTAACCGTCGCTTATGGCCATTGGGATTAGTAGACTAGCGCACCATCCCAATCCTCCTTAAAATCGACGCTTCTGTAAATGCGACAAACATCTATGTGATGATGCGCTAGTGAGTCGTTTGGGCTCATAGCGACAGCGGTCTCAAAAAAAGAAATAGCCTCATCCCATTGCTGATTTATACGGCATGCAATACCTGCGGCAATCTTGGTCTGAACCGCCAACTTCTTTTCCTGCTCACCCTCTGAAAGGTGGCTTAACACCTCGTATATTTCAATTGGCGCTTTTCGTCCTTTCACTCTTACCCAGTCAAGCAAGCGGGTTTTAATTGGGAAGCCAGACCCTATGGTCTGAAGAACTTGGGCACTGACGATAATATCCGCCTCGTATTTGGGGGTTAAAGCTTCTAAGCGAGAAGCAATGTTTACGCTATCGCCAATGACGGTGGTGTCCATTCTATCTTCTGAACCCACCGTACCCATAATAACAGGCCCAAAGTGGATACCTATTCCCATATTAATTGGTTCGTAGTTACTGTTCTTTCTATGGCCGTTATATATTGTCAGCGCTTTGCGTAAGTCGAGCGCAGCATTAACCGCATCCATAGCTTTTTGTTGTGAAGATCCTTCGCGATGATCGAACAGCGCCATAATGGCGTCGCCCATGAACTTATCAATAAAACCGTGGTTTTGATGAATAGGATCGTTCATTCTGGTGAAATAAGAATTAAGAAAGTTCATCAACTCTTGTGGCGTAATACGTTCAGAAAAACCGGTAAAGCCTCTGATATCGCAAAACATAATCGCAACGTCGTTTTCAGCCGCATAGCCAAGACCCAGCGCGTCTACTTCAGAATTCGACATGTGCTCCACAAACTGCTTTGGAATGAATTTTTGAAAGGTTTGTGTAAGCCTTTGGGCCTCATCGGCAGCAGTGTGAAAGTGCGTTTCGTCGTCGTTTTTTGCGACAGTGGTGGAGACATGACGCCGACGTTTAAATTGCCTAGCTCCGTATGCAAACCGACGGCTGCGCCTTACGTGCAAAGTTGTGATAGCGACACTGTAGAGAAAAAGTGCGCAAATAGCGCCAAACTGCCAATCCATTGATAACACCACACCTATAAACTGCTTTTAAATGAAGGCTAATAATCTAGCCCGCGAGGAATTCAAGCGTTACGTATGAGAGAAGCAATGAAGAAGAGGCACTAACACGCCACGATGGGCGTATTAGTGCAAAAATTACCAGAAAGGAATTAACTTAAAGCGTTGAGAACACTTTATCTGCTGCAGCAAGGGTTTGCTCAATGACTGCAGCGTCATGCGCTTTAGAAACAAAGCCCGCTTCATAAGATGCAGGTGCCAAGTAAACGCCTTGCTCTAGCATACCGTGATAGAACTTGTTGAATTGCTCGGTATTACAGTTAATTGCTTGCTTGTAGTTCGTGACTTTCTCTACGTCAGTAAAGAATATCCCAAACATACTGCCGGCAATATTAGTAGTTAGGCTAATATTGTGTTTGTCAGCGAGGGCTTGGAAACCATCCACTAGCGTTTGCGTATTTTCAAAAATTGAATCGTAAAGTCCAGGCTGCTTTATTTGCGTTAAAGCAGCAAGACCTGCAGCCATTGCTACTGGGTTACCAGAAAGCGTACCCGCTTGGTAAATTGGCCCTGTCGGTGCTATGTGAGTAATAATGTCACGACGGCCACCAAAACAGCCCACTGGCATGCCGCCGCCAATGACTTTACCCAAGCAAGTCAGGTCTGGTTTGATGTTGTAACGCTCTTGCGCCCCGCCGCGAGATACGCGGAAGCCTGTCATTACTTCATCAAAAATCAATACGCTGCCATATTGGTCACAAATAGCGCGAAGTCCTTCAAGGAAGCCTTCCACAGGAGGGATACAGTTCATGTTTCCTGCGACAGGTTCAACGATAATGCACGCAATATCATCGCCATGGGCTTCGAAGATTTCTTTTACGCTGTCTAGGTTGTTGTATTCAACGGTAAGCGTATGCTCAGCAACATTTGCTGGAACACCCGGTGAACTTGGTACACCTAAGGTTAGGGCACCTGAGCCCGCTTTCACTAGCAGTGAGTCGGCGTGCCCGTGATAGCAGCCCTCAAACTTAACAATTTTGTTTCTGCTGGTGTAGCCGCGAGCCAGGCGAATAGCTGACATAGTGGCCTCTGTACCAGAGTTCACCATGCGTACCATTTCCATAGATGGAACCAGTTCGCTAACCAACTCAGCCATGATCACTTCAGCTTCGGTAGGTGCACCGAAAGACAGGCCGTTATACGACGCTTCAATAACCGCTTCGCGAATTTGAGCGTTATTGTGACCAAGAACCATAGGGCCCCAAGACTGAATATAGTCAATATATTGCTTACCATCCGCATCCCACATGTAAGCGCCATCAGCTTTCGTGATGAAACGAGGTGTACCGCCTACCGCTTTAAAAGCGCGAACGGGTGAATTTACGCCACCAGGAATGGTTTTTTGGGCGCGGGTAAATAGGGCTTCAGATTTTTGCATGTAATTACTTACTCTTATTGCTGTACCAAACAACGTCACGCTCGTACTTAGTGAGAAGGTTTTCTACACCCAGAGTAAGCGCAAACAATGCCATTCTGACAAGTACACCATTGTCGGTTTGTCTAAAAATGGCGAGGTTTGGATTAAGGTTTAGATCGTTATCTAATTCGTTGGCTTCCATACGTGAATCTCGTGGAAGTGGATGCATGATAACGGTCTTCGACTGAAAGTGTTTCGTGTAAATCGACTGATTAAGGCGGAACTTACCTCGGTATTTGTTGGCTTCTTCTTGAGAAGGAAAGCGCTCTTCCTGAATGCGTGTTTGATAGCATATGTCCGCATCCATATTTCCTTCAAGGGTATCGGTAATCGTAAGCTGGTGCCCCGCATTTTCGATGGCGTCTATGATGGGCTGAGGCATGGCCAGCTCTTTTGGCGAAATGAGCGTAAAGCGAATGTTTTTAAACAAACATAACAAGCGAGATAAAGAGTGTACTGTTCGGCCGTAGCGCAAATCACCAATCATGGCGATGTGTAAGCCGTCAATGCCGTGGCCATTGTATTCCAGTTCACGTTTAATCGTGAACAAGTCCAACAGTGCTTGGGTTGGGTGTTCGTTTGCACCATCACCACCGTTGATAACCGGTACACGACTACCTTCGGCAAATTCTGCCACTGAACCCGCCGCAGGATGTCGCATTGCAATAATGTCGGAATAGCCGCTCAGCACACGGGCTGTGTCGTACAATGACTCACCTTTAGCCAGCGCAGAGCTCGACATGCCGGTGGTTTCTCTAACTTCGCCACCTAAAAGGTTGAATGCGGTACCAAAGCTAACTCGCGTACGGGTACTTGGCTCAAAGAAAAGGTTACCGAGAATGGCGCCATCTAGCACGGTTGTGCGCTTTTGTCGTTTGGCATAGGGTTGCATGGAATTGGCAACTGAGAACACTTTCTCAATGGCCTCGCGATCGAATTGATTAACCGAAAGAATGTGGTTACCGGTAAAGTCAGACATGCGCTTCTCAATCATCAACGAAAACGGCGCTAGTTTATAATACCGCTGGGGTTAAGTCATTAGCGCAACGTTAATCTTGCCTTACGTTTTTCTCAGTTTGGCGTTTTATTGAAAAGGGCTTTCCACAAATCAAAATGCAAGTGTGCATGTGCACAGATGTCGGCTAATTGTGTTGCTGAGTATAGTGGGTAAAGAGTAAAAGGATCTTTTCAGCCGCGCTATTTACGTGGGCTGTGATCGCTTCGTCTTGAAGCGGAGACTGTATGCCGCACAGCATCATGGTGTGATATTCCCCCTTAAGCAGGGCGCAATAGTCAACTGCCAGCTGTTGGGCGATATCACGGCTTAAGCTACCTTCTCCGAACTTCTCTATGACATCACTCAATGTAGATAGGGAAGCTTCGGGGCCAGCCTGATAAAAAAGTGTTGCCACATGAGGGCTATTTACCGCTTCAGCTATAATTACTCGAAAGATAGCAATGGCTTCAGGATCTTGTAATAGTCGCACAAACTGACAGCCAACTTTTCGTAAACATTCTAATAGTGAGAGTGAACCTGAAGTGGCGTCGATAAGTTGCTGGGTGTCGAGTTGGTATGATCTGCATTTCGATGAGATTGCCGCTTTAAAAAGAGCATCTTTTCCTTCGAAATGAGAATAGACCGTTTGTTTAGACACACCTGAGGCTTTAGCCACAGTGTCCATAGATGTGTTGGCAAAACCCTCTTTTAAAAACAGGCAAGACGCTGCATGCAATATAAGATGGTATTTCTCTTCGCTTTTAGGTCGGCCTTGCTTTCGAGTGGTAGCCACGTTCGTTCTCACTTTATTGACGAATATTTAAATATCAAACTGGACGGTCTAGTATTTATATACTAGCATAGCACAATAAGTATGCAAATATAGCCCAGAGCAAACGCTAAACTGGTTAAAGGAAATGTTATGACTGCTGCAACGACGCCTTCTAAAAGTGGCAAACTCTCACTTATTATCGCTATTGCCGTTTTTACTGCAGCGTTGGTCATTCTTTTGATGACGGCAGGTCTTGGTAATGCGACACAAACGCCAGAGGCAAGAGTTCCCGTTGCAGTGTCCACTGGAACAGTCAAAATTCAATCGGGCTTTGAAACTCCAATCAATGTTTTTGGGCTTATCGAATCCCCACGGGCCACTTCGCTTTCATTCGATATGGCAGGGCAAGTCAATACATTACTTGTTGAAGAGGGCGATGTAGTAAGCAAGGGAGATGTTCTAGCCCGTCAAGATATTCAGCGTCTCAATGCCAGAAAACGTGAGCTTCAAGCCTCACTTGAGCGTGCGAACGCCGACCTTGAACTTGCTAGAGTAAACAGCGAAAGAACCACGTCGTTGGTTGAGAAAAAGCTAGAATCAGCGCAGCGACTAGACGAAACCAAGGCAAGTCTCAATGTCGCTAAGGCCCAAGTTAGTGAAATGCAGGCTGCTCTTGAATCACTGAATGTGGAAATAGAAAAAACGACCCTTATTTCTCCCTTCGATGGCGTAGTCAATCGACGCTTTTTTGATGAAGGCAGTGTAGTTAGCGCTGGAACCCCCGTGTTTGGAATAACGGGCATAGAGAATTATCAGGCACGTTTCGCGGTACCTGCCGATGTTGTAGATCAATTTGACCTTAATGAGCCGGTGCTGGTTAGCGTTGGGGATATTGATGTGGCGGGTACTGTTACGCAGCGCTTACCTGTTCGCAACGTGCAAACGCGAACCATTGATATTTTAGTGACATTAAATAGTAATGAGCGGGTACGCCCCGGTGACATGGCCATTTTGTCTGGATTTCGTTCTCACTCTGAGACAGGAAGTTGGCTGCCGGTTAACGCGCTAAGCAACGGCTTGCGCGGTTTGTGGCGCGTATTTGTTTTATCAAACGAGCAAAACGCCACACTTGAAGCCCGTGTAGTGGAGGTTGTATATACCGACGGAAACAACGCGTTTGTGCGCGGAGCGCTTAAAGATGGAGAGGTTTACGTAAGCGAAGGTACACACAAACTCGCACCTGGCCAAATGGTATCAATCCCCAGTCAACATCAAGCTGGGGCACGCTAATGAAGTCATTTAACTTCGGCTCAGATAAATCTTATCCATGGTATACCCTATTTTACCGACGAGGGCATTTACTCATACTGAGTCTTCTGGTGCTAGTCACAGCAGGGTTGTCAGCATTAGGCTCTCTGCCGCGTATTGAGGACCCGCGAATAGATACGCGAAACGCACTGATCATCACTCAATACCCAGGCGCGTCGGCGGAACGGGTAGAGGCTTTGGTTAGTGATGTGCTTGAAGACAGGCTTAGAGAAATATTTGAAATAAAGGAAGTGAAGTCCACGTCGCGTGCTGGTATCTCCATCATTCTCATAGAGACGCAAGACTGGATAAATAATGCAAGTAACGAACAACTATTCAGTGAAATTCGCGATGCCATTGGCGCTGCCGCTGAGTCATTCCCTGAAGGTGCCATGGCGCCAGTTTTCGATGAAAAGCGCGGCGCGACAGCGTTCACTTTATTGCTATCTGTGCGAGCAGACCACTTTGAAAATACCCCTATTACACTCACCGCGCGTTTGGCTCAAGAACTTACAGACAGGCTGCGAAACGTTAACGGCACTGAGCTAGTGCGTGTTTACGGCGCACCGCAGGAAGAGATTAGCGTCAATATCGACCCTATTAAGCTTGCCGCAACGGGTCTTACCTTACAGCAAGTAAGCAATTTGATAAGCCGCGCCGACCCCAAATTACCTGCGGGTATGCTTAACTCCCAGCAAAGTAATTTGCGCTTTACAGTGGGAGAGGGCTTAAATGGCGTGAACATGATTGCTTCAATTCCCTTAGTTAACGAGCAAGGCCGCTACTTACGGGTAGAAGACGTTGCTACAGTGGAGCGCAGTTTCACTACCCCTCGCAACGAAGTGGCATTTCTAAATGGTGAAGAGTCTATCTTTGTGGCAGCGCGTATGCAGCCCTCACTGCGTTCTGATGTATGGACAGAAAATGCATTAGCAGTAGTGGAACAGTTCAATAAAGACTTCAGCGGAACCTTAACCGCGACCGTTGCATTTGAGCAAAACGAATATACCGCTACTCGCCTTGCTGACTTATCGATGAACCTGCTTATGGGGTGCGCCGTGGTCATGATGGTTATTCTACTTTTCATGGGGTTTCGTGCTGCGTGGATTGTGGGCCTGGCACTTCCCTTATGCGCCGCTTTTGCCTTGTTCTCTTTAAGTTTTTACGACGAGCAAATTCACCAAATGTCTATCTTTGGCATGATCATCGCCATTGGTTTACTTATCGATAATGCCATTGTTATTACCGATGAAATTCGCATTAATTTACAAGATCCCAATTTAACGCGAGTAGGTGCTATGGCCAAAAGCGTTTCACATCTATTTGTACCGCTTTTGGCTTCAACGCTGACGACCATTTTAGGCTTTATGCCCATCTTTCTTTTAGACGGAAACATCGGTGACTTTGTTGGCCCGATTGCCATTAGCGTGGTGATGGCGCTTATTGGCTCGCTGTTTATTTCTCTTACTATCATTGCAGCCCTCGCTGCCCGATTTTTGCCAAAGCACGACAATAGTTCGCAACATGAAATAGCATCGAAGGCGTGGTGGAAAGTGGGATTACAAGCGCCAGAGCTCAGTCTCGCTTTTAAAAAGCAATTGGGTAGATGGGTTAAACAGCCAATTTTGGTGTTACCGGTTATTGCTATCCTTTGTTTATCGGGTTTTGTATTGTCGGGCACCTTGGCGAATGTGTTTTTCCCAAGTGCAGATAGAGACCAGTTCGAAGTGTACCTGTGGACCAAAGAAGGGAGCAGTATCGACAACACAACGAGCTATGTTAAAAAAATAGATAGTGCTATTCGCAGTGAGCAAGGCGTGAAACAAGTTAGTTGGTTAGTCGGGGGCTCTGCGCCGTCGGTGTACTACAACCAGATGATGACGCGTGACAACATGCCTTATTTCGCAAATGCTGTGGTGTCGACAGATACAGTGGATGACGCCGTTGCGCTAGTGGGCAAACTACAACAAGAGCTTGATAGCGCGTATCCAGAAGTACAAATTGTAGTGCGAGCCTTTGGGCAGGGTCCGCCTATTGCGGCGCCTGTTGAGGTAGAGATTTTCGGCCCTGATCTGAATGTGTTGAACGACCTAGGCGACAAAGTACGCATGTTAATGTCTGAAGTCGACGGCATTTCACAGTCTATAACCAGCGTTTCAATGGGAGAACCCGAGCTTAAAATAAACGCGGACAGCGATAACCTGTCTTACTTGGGGCTTACGCTTTCCGAGCTTGCCAATCAAATGCAGATAAACTTTTCAGGTATTACCGGTGGTTCTGTTTTGGAAAGCACAGAAGAAATTCCTGTACGCGTAAGGCTAGACGAGGCGTATAGACAAAATGTAACGGGCGTAGACGCCATGCCAATTCCGGTTGCAGGAGACAATGCTATTTCTTGGTCGCCACTTGCTGCCGTAACAAACTTAACGCTTCAGCCTGCAACCAGCAGTATTACGCGCCTTGATGGCGAAAGGCTAAATCGTATTCAGGCGTTTTTGCTTCCTGGTGTCCCGGCCATTGATGCAAGTAATCATTTGCGAGATCTGCTCGAAAGTCGATTAATTCTTCCCGAAGGATATCGTATTCATTTAGCTGGAGACGCTGATGAACAGCAGCAAGCATTAGGTAAATTAGCGACCTATGCGCCGGTGCTGTTGGTTCTTATGGTAACTACGCTCATTCTGACTTTTACCAGCTTGCGCATGGCGGGTGTAATCGGATTAGTGGCGATACTTTCTGTAGGGCTGGGTATGTTCAGTCTTTGGATATCTGGATTGCCGGTTGGGTTTAATCCGCTGCTAGGTTGTGCAGGCCTTATTGGCGTAGCAATCAACGGATCGATAGTGGTCATTGCCGCTATCAACGCGAACCCCAAAGCAAAGCAGGGAGACACGAAAGCCATTGTTGAAGAAACCATGAGCTGCAGCCGCCATATTTTATCGACTACTTTCACAACGGTAGGTGGATTGATTCCTTTGCTATTGTTCAGTGAAGGTAGCTTTTGGCCGCCGTTGGCCGTGGTGCTGGCTGGTGGAGTAGGGTTCTCGGTAATCTTGTCGTTAGTCTTTACGCCAACTATAGTGGCTGCTTTTCAACGATACCGTTATAGAAATCACACATTGGCATAATTTTACGGTTAAACTATCCCTTTTTAACCCACGTATAAATTTGGCTTACTTAGCGTATGCGAAAATCAAATCCTCTTTTGCGTTGGTGGCAAACCGACTGCGTTAAGTGTAAACGCATGAGACTTTATATCGTTTGGGCCGTAATCATGTTGGTGGTGTATTTTTATGTCTGGTACTAGTGTCGAACCAATCTATATCCGAGCTGCCTCGAAAAGTAACGGTATTACTAGCCTGGTGCTGGGCTGTATCGGTTTGTGTATTGCGGCACTGTGGTTAGCCTTTCTTCCCGATTGGCTGTTCTTAGCGGGGATTTTTATCACCAGTGCCGCGTTAGTGTGCTTGCTCGTAGGGTACTTCAAAATTCGTGAGCCCGACTATAGTTTGGAAATAGCCAAAGACTATATTACTTATCGCCACCGTCTGGGCAGTTGGCGTATTCACTGGGACAACCTGCTGCGCGCAGATTGCCCCCGTGTTCGTCATGGGCTGGAGCATATTCCCCTTGAAACCATCGGTTTCAAAATCAAAAGTTACACGGATTTCCTCAATACGATTTCACCACGGCTTGCAACGCACTTGTTAATGGAGCAGCGGCCATTGCTAATGCAGAACACAGATGAGAATTGCGCCTCTGGAAGCTGTTATGAGCAATCTATGTTTGACGATAAGCAGTACGTTATGGAAGACGGGACCATCATTAAAGGCATTAAAGCTATGCTGGCACATCGTATGGTAGAGCTAAGAAAGCGCCTTGGGTATGATATTTTTATCGCGAGCTCAGAGCTAGATAGGGATGCCAGCGAGTTTGCAGGACTTATTGCTCAGTGCCAGAAAGCTAGGCAGTCTTCTGAAGCCAGCTAAGCTCATCGTAGCAATTAGACTTTATTTGCCTAGCTGCGGCTGTCCTTCAATTTACTCTCGTTAAGCACTTTCTTGGCTTCGGCAATAAGGGCTGGTAAGTTTTCCTCGACTAGCTTGTGCTGACCAAGTTTAAGTGAGCTCTCTGTTTCGTTGGCTAAATGCTGCATGCGCGGCAGACCTGTATAGCAACACGCACCGTGTAGTTTGTGAACTTCGGTCTTAAGCCCATTGTAATCTTGATCGTCCCAAAGCGCCGAAAGTGTCTCGATAGTTTCGGGCAGTAACGCAATAAAACTGTCTAACATTTCTTTTGCTGTATCTTGATTTTGATTCGCTCGTTTAAGTGCTAGCTGCCAGTCGATAGAGGGAAAGACGATTTCACCGGGCTCAACATTGTGGCACCACGAATTGATAAGCGTAATAAGTAGCTCAACCTCAATAGGCTTAGGTAAGTAATCGTCCATGCCAGAGGCAAGCAATCTTTCTTGCTCTTCTTTAAATGCGTGGGCTGTCACTGCCACTATTGGGGTACCCATATTCAACGGTGATTTACGAATTTCTCGGGTGGCCTGCAGTCCGTCCATGCCTGGCATCTGCACGTCCATGAGAATTAAGTCAAACTCTTGAGTCTGGCACTGATTGACGGCGTCTTGTCCACTAATCGTTGTGGTGAGCTCGACAGGAGAATGATCGAGCCACGTATGCAGCAGTTTAAGATTCATTTCCATGTCATCAACGGCAAGAATTTTAGCTTTTGGTAGCGTGCCTATTTTCTCTTGCATCGCATTTTTAGCTGGCGTTGTATGGTGGTGCACCAGGCTATCTAACTTGGTAAGCGTCATCGGCATACGCGCTTGTGAATGGAAATGTTGCGACAGGCTTGGGTATTGGGCAAAAGGTTCAGGGCCGGAATACCAAAGTATGCGCTTTTGCGCAGGGAATTGTACAAAACGACTTAAATAGGTATCCCGCAATCCCATCTTACTTACCGGCACAGTTGCCATGAAAAAGTCGTACTGGCCTTTAAGTGACATCAAATAATCTAGTGATTCAACAGAGGTAACCTGCGCACCCAAAATCGATAACATGCTTGCACTTGAGCGACGTGTTGCAGGTACCGGGTCGAAAATAACCACGTTCTTACCTTTCCAGTCTTCACTACTAGTTAACGCATATTTCTGGCTTAACTGGTTCATACGTAGTGATACGTTAAACGTAGAGCCTTGGCCTAATACACTTTTTAGCGTTAGATCACCGTTCATTAAGCGAACCAGCTCTCGACTTATCACGAGACCTAATCCAGTGCCTTGGTAATTACGGTTAAGGGCGTCGTCTACTTGCGAGAAGGCGTTAAATAGCTTTTTTCTGTCTTGTCGGCTTATTCCGATACCTGTGTCTTCAACGGTAATATTTACTTCGTGAATACCATGAGGAAGCGAGCGTCCGCTCACCGAAAACGTAATGGTGCCGCTGGACGTGAATTTAAGTGCATTACTTAACAAGTTATTGAGCACTTGCTTAATACGAAACACATCGCCAATGAGCTTTTCAGGGAGCGGGTGCAAATCAAATACAAATTCGATGCGCTTGCTGTGGGAAGATTTAGCCATGATAGTGACCATTTCTTCGAGCAGCTTATTGGGCGAGAAAGGCTGATTATTAATTTGCAGTTTACCGGCCTCAATCTTAGAAAAATCGAGGATATCGTTAACGATTGTTAGCAGGTTATCCGCGGCCGTGTTTACAATTCTGACTTGCTCTTGCTGGTCAGTGGGTAGCGACGCATTGTTCAACTCTTTGCTGAACCCCAAGATGGCATTAAGAGGTGTGCGAATTTCATGGCTCATGTTGGCCAGAAATTGAGATTTAACGTTACTGGCTTTTATCGCATCTTTGCGCGCGATATCTAAACGGGCATTCTGCTCTTCAATGAGCTCCATATTGTTGCGCAAATCATTTGTTGCTTGCTCAACTTCGCTTTCCAGCTGGCCTCTGCTTTTCTCCATTAATGCAAAGGAAAAGAGCCCTGCTTCTAAGAAAACACCCACCTGAAAACAATAGGTGGTGAAGTCGTTGGAAGGTAAAATTCCGATAAGGCTTAACATACCTATAATTGCGCCGGTGGCGAGCATACTCCATGCAAATATGAAGTAACGCGCGGGCTTAAACTTATTGAAAAATGCTTCGAACCCGGCGTAGATATAACTCAATATCGCCACAAGACCCACGCCGTATACTAGGTTGTTCTTCCAAATAGAAGGAAGCAGATCGACGAAGCACACCAGCCCTGTTAACGCTTGGCAAACCAACAATAAGTTAATGACAGGATGTGCCGTGGGAGAGTGCTTTTCCGTTTCCAAAAACGTCTTGGTAAAAAAGCCTGAGCTTATACCAATAATTACGAATATCAGCTCGGAATGCCCAACCAGCCAAGAGGGGATCCCCTGACTAAACAGCAAGTGCGTATGGCCGCCCCACACAAACTGCCACAGAATAACCGCAGCGATATAGCCAACATAGGCAATCAGACTTTTTTCCCGCACGCCAAAAAATAGAGCAAGGTTATAAATAGCGAGAATAAGCAATCCGCCGTAGAAAAAGCCCCAGAGCAAGCTGTCCATTTGGAAGTAGCTGCTATGTAGCGGTTCGGCTTGAATTCGAAGTGGTGCAATTAGGCTAGACGAGCGACTTTCAATGCGTATGTAAAGGTCGACAGGATCGCTATCAGGCAGCTCAACACGAAAGGTTGGAACACGAAAACGCTGTTCTTTTTGAGCTTTCCCCTGATGGCTTTGCTTTATTACCTTGCCGTTTTGCACCAAATAAAAATCAACACTGTCGAGTTGGCTGAAATTTATTGAGAACACCCAGTGTTTATCGTTTGAAACATTGGCAACAGAAGTGAGTAGCCACATGCCATTATTACGAAACCCAAAATTAGGGTTGTCATGGGGATGCATAAGGAAGTCATTGCGTCTTCGTGATACATCGCTGATAGTAAGCTGATAATCGGTTTCAAATAAAAAATACAGAGAGTCTGATAAATCTAGCGTACTTTCTTCATCGAAGAGCTGCTCGATATGCTGCGCGCTGGCATTCGAAGGCAGGTAACTGCCTACAACAAGAAATAAAAAAAAGAATACGCGAAAGATAGCCATGATTATCTGTACTTACGTTACCGTTTGATTAGGGGCTTTATTATTTTTTAGTTTTACTCGTAAGAGTGAAAATTGAACGGCAAATTTCACCCAATGCTATTTAACCACTCTCTTTGAAGAATAACAAAACAAACCCTCACCCCATACAATGAGTAAGACCCAAAAGTCGCGACAATTGGTTTCAAGGATTGCACACAAATGCGGTTTACCCCACAATAGCCTTTAACGCTCGGGAGCTTTCACTAAGTGGTGCGCTAAATTGTCCACAATCGACAGCCTAACTAGCACGAGCGCATTGGTATTAATAACAAAACGAAAAAACTATCATGAGTGACGAGATCATCATTAATCGCGATGGGGTAGAGCAACTTCCTCTTCGACGTTTCACCGAAGACGCTTATCTAAACTATTCCATGTACGTCATCATGGACCGTGCACTTCCACATATTTCGGATGGCTTAAAGCCTGTTCAGCGACGCATCATTTATGCGATGTCAGACCTAGGGTTAAATGCAAACGCCAAATATAAAAAATCGGCGAGAACCGTAGGTGATGTGCTGGGTAAGTTTCACCCTCACGGCGATTCTGCCTGTTATGAGGCGATGGTGCTCATGGCTCAGCCTTTCTCTTATCGCTACCCTTTAGTAGATGGTCAAGGTAACTGGGGGGCGCCGGATGATCCGAAATCGTTTGCTGCCATGCGTTATACGGAAGCTAAGCTCTCGCGCTTCTCTGAGGTGCTGCTGAATGAACTTGGACAAGGTACGGTAGATTGGGTACCTAATTTTGACGGTACGCTAAACGAGCCTAGCGTGCTTCCAGCTCGCTTGCCACATATCCTATTAAATGGCGTGACAGGGATTGCCGTTGGCATGGCGACGGATATTCCTCCTCACAACGTGAGAGAGTTGGCCAACGCGTGTGCCATGTTGTTAGACAACAGCAAAGCCGAGCTTAGCGATGTGCTAGAACACGTTAATGGACCTGACTATCCTACCGAAGCTGAAATTATTACGCCAAAGTCTGATATTCAAAAGCTGTACGAGACTGGGCGTGGTTCTATAAAAATGCGCGCGGTGTACATGGAAGAAAACGGTGATGTTGTTATTACCGCTCTACCTCACCAAGCGTCTGGTGCCAAGATACTAGAGCAAATTGCCGCGCAAATGCAGGCGAAAAAGTTACCGATGGTAAGCGATCTCCGAGACGAATCGGATCATGAAAATCCAACCCGTTTAGTGATTACGCCTCGCTCAAATCGCATTGATGTAACTCAGCTGATGCAGCATTTATTTGCAACTACCGACCTAGAGAAAAACTACCGTGTCAACTTGAACATGATTGGCCTAGACGGTCGCCCTCAGGTGAAAGACTTACGTACGATTTTGTCTGAATGGCTGCAGTACCGAAAAGATACCGTGACGCGCCGCTTGCAATACCGTTTAGATAAAGTGTTAGCGCGTTTGCATATTTTAGAAGGTTTATTAATTGCGTTTTTGAATATCGATGAAGTTATCGAAATTATTCGCACGTACGACAAACCAAAACCAGAATTAATGGCGCGATTCGGTTTAAGTGACACACAAGCGGAAGCAATTCTGGAATTGAAGCTTCGTCACTTAGCCAAGTTAGAAGAAATGAAGATTAAAGGCGAGCAAGATGAACTTGCAGAAGAGCGCGACAAGCTCCAGCAGCTTCTAGGCTCAGATCGCCGCCTTAAAACCCTAATTAAGAAAGAAATCCTTGCAGACGCTGAAAAGTACGGTGACGACAGACGTTCACCTATTGTTGAGCGTGGTGAAGCTAAAGCGCTGTCTGAAAAAGAGCTGGTACCTGCTGAGTCTGTAACTGTTGTGCTGTCAGAAAAGGGCTGGGCACGCTGTGCGAAAGGTCACGATATCGATGCGGAAGGTTTAAGCTACAAAGCTGGTGATGCCTATTTATCCAGCGCCGAAGGCAAGAGCAATCAGCCTGCCGTGTTTATGGACAGTTCAGGTCGTACTTTCTCTTGTGACGCTCACGGGTTGCCGTCTGCACGAAGTCAGGGGGAACCGCTAACCGGGCGCTTCAGCATAGTGGGTGGCGAGTCATTCCAACACGTCATTATGGCGCAAGACGAAAGCAAATTCTTAGTAGGTTCTGATGCAGGCTACGGCTTTGTCGGCACATTTAAAGATATGGTGAGTAAGAACAAGGCAGGTAAAGCCTACTTATCATTGCCTACTGCGGCGAAAGTGATGAAACCAACACCGGTTACAAATCCAGACTCCGATTGGTGCCTAAGTATTTCTAATGAAGGTCGCATGCTCATGTTCCCACTACGCGACTTACCAAGTTTAGGTAAAGGGAAGGGGAACAAGCTTATCAATATTCCTTCTGCAAAATCGCAATCTCGAGAAGAGTACGTGAAGGTGCTTGCTGTTGTACCTGATGGTGCCGCAATTAAAGTGGGAGCCGGTAAGCGCAACATGACACTGACGGCTGACGACCTTACCCACTATCAGGGAGAAAGAGGCCGAAGAGGGAATAAATTACCGCGAGGACTACAGCGGGTTGATACGGTTGAAGTTGTCTTACCCAGCAAGGACGAAACATCTGAAGATTTGTCATAAAGTTTAAGTTGTTCTTATGCTTAGGTGAACTACACTCAAAAAGGGATTAGATGAGGAATTTACATGCTAGGCATAGTTTTTACATCGTTAATCGATATGCTCGAGGAGAAAGTTTCTCCTGAGTTTGCTGACGATGTCATCATGGAAGCTGGGTTAGAAAACGACGGCGCTTATACCGCAGTGGGCTATTACCCGTTTGAACAAATGCAACGCCTGTTAGGTGTGCTGGTGGAGAAAACGGGTAAGTCAGCTAACGAGCTACTCTACGATTTCGGCTATTACTTATTTGGTAAGTTAGGTGCAGTGCATGGCGACGTGCTGGCCAATACAGAAGGCATGTTGGATATGCTGGAGCACTTGGACGGCGACATTCATGTTCAGGTTAAGAAGCTCTACCCAGACGCCGACCTACCCCGATTTACGGTGATATCCAGAACCGATAACACCATGCGCTTACAGTATTATTCTGAAAGAGAATTATATCCTTTAGCAGAAGGCTTGATGGACGCAGCCGCAGCTCATTATAACTGCACCCTGGAAAGGGAAACCCATCAACTAGATACGCCTCATACCTACGAATTTAGTATATCTCTCGTTTAACGGAGGCATGTTATGTCAGATGGAACAACGCATAGCACGCCTTCTGGTAGCGACCGTGCTGCGTTACTTGAAAGGCGTTTAAAGCGAGAGCGAAATGCGAGAGAGCAAGCCGAAGCTTTGCTGAGAGAAAAGACGCAAAGTTTGTATGCTACGCTTCAAAAAAGCCAAAGTGCACAGAAAGATTTGGAACTTGCACTATGGGCGTCGCAGGAGTCTTTTTGGAATTGGGAGGCAGAGAATGACATTATGGAATTTCGCTCATTCTCACTACATTCTGAAAGTGTATCTACCTGGTCAGGCACCTTAATTGAGCTTCTAGAGCGGGTACATGAGGACGATTTAGACGGTCTGCAGTTTCACTGGAGCATGGCGCTACACGGCAATCGTGACCGTATAGAGTTTTCTTTTCGCTTAAAGCTCGACAGCGATTTTCAGTGGGTAAGGCTGCGCGGGCGCGTGCTAAAGCGTGGAAAAGCGGGTGAAGCGCTTCAAATTGTTGGTACTACAAAAGACATTACTCAACAGCGAAAAGCTGAACAATCGTTTCACTTAATGGCCTCTGCTTTTGCTAGCTCACGTGAGCCCATGTTAGTACTCTCACCTGATCTTGTTATCACAGAATGTAACGATGCATATATTCAGCTGATTGCTGCGCCTTTCAAAGAGCAATGCATTGGTTTGGATTTCAACCAAATATTCATTGCTGAGAAAGTCGATGAAGTGCAGTTGGCGCTTGATAAACAAATTCGCTTCGAGTCGAAAGTGAAGACGCAAAACGGCGAAATTAAGGTTGTCGATATCTCGGTGGCTCTGTTTGAGACCTACCAGCAAACGTCATCTTATTTGATTGCCACAATGCGCGACATCAGCGATAGAAAACGCAACGAAGCCAAACTACGTCAACTGGCATTGCACGATGAGTTAACCGGCCTTTCCAATCGCAATTCGCTGCGTGAGTCCATCTCCGGGTTAGTACAAAAAGAACAGCACTTTATTTTGGTCTTTATTGATCTGGACGGGTTCAAAGCAATTAACGATAACGCAGGGCATGAAAGAGGGGATATTGAGCTTCAGCGCGTAGGAGCGCTCCTTACTGCCATATTCGGCCCGATAGGGGAAGTCGGCAGGTGGGGTGGTGATGAGTTTATTGCCGTATTGCCTAATCAGAATGTTGAGGAAATTGCTGAACGCTCTGAGCGGCTTATCAGCCAGATAGAAGAAGACGCCATAACCGTAAAAACGTCGGAGCTTAGGCTGTCTGCCAGTATTGGCATTGCTGAATTTCCAGAACATAGTGATAACCTAGAAAGCCTGGTGCAGTGTGCCGACGCCGCAATGTACCGTGCGAAAGAGCTGGGTAAAGGGCAGGCGTTTATTTACGAGTCAGGTCTCTATGAGAGCATGACCCAGCAGGTCAGTATGGTGAATGACTTGCGCAGAACGGTAGAGAACCACCTTCTCGATTTCTATATTCAAGGTAAATATGATCTAAACGGCGAGTTAAAGGGCGGTGAAGTACTGTGTCGCTGGATTTCAGGCTTGCACGGTGTTGTATCGCCGGCAGTGTTTATTCCCATAGCAGAAGAGCACAAGCTGGACAGCGCTATTGGTCTTCAAGCACTGGAAGCGGCATGTGATTACATTTCAATAATGGAGTCGCAGCAGGGAGATGCCATTCCTTTGTCTGTGAATATCAGTGCTAATCAGATGCTTGACCCAGAGTTTCCAAATCAGGCAATGTCTATCTGTATGGATAATGATGTGTCTCCCGAATTTATTGAGCTAGAGCTCACTGAGTCGGTCTTTATTCGCGATGAAAAATCAGCACTTAGAGCATTAAACACGTTGAGTGATCATGGGTTTAGACTGTCTCTGGATGATTTTGGCAGTGGCTTTTCATCTCTTAGCTACTTGCGAAGTTTCCAGTTTGAAGTGGTTAAGGTGGATAAAAGCTTAATTCAGGGTATTCACCAAGATAGTAAAGCCAATGCGCTATTTAATGGTCTGATAGCCATGTTAAAGAGTTTGCAGATAGATGTGGTGGCTGAAGGCGTAGAGTTGGAGTCTTATTTGCCTTTCATGGAGCAGGCCGACATTCAGCTAATGCAGGGGTTTTACTTTGATAAACCAATGCCTTACGATCAGTTCTTGGCAAGGCATACTACTGAGCCTAATCGGTAATGTCTTCAGCTAAGCATAAACAAAAAAAGCCCTATCGGGCTTTCAGATTGATGATAAACCCCTCTTTTTTCGGAGGGGTTTATTTTTTCTAGCAGCCGAAGGCTGCGATCGCGATATT
>NZ_JANHZQ010000031.1:0-59625 GCF_041414725.1 Alteromonas sp. DY56-G5
AAAATATCGCGATCGCAGCCTTCGGCTGCTAGAAAAAATAAACCCCTCCGAAAAAAGAGGGGTTTATCATCAATCTGCCACGTTACACAACGTGGCTTTTTTATTGAGCTACGCAAACCAGTCTATTTAGTCTCTTGGCTTAATGTGTTCGTGCGCTGCCGGCAGGCTAGCTGCACCTTCCTGCTCTAGGTTAAGCGCAGTAATTGGAAATGGAATGACAATCCCTTCTTCATCAAAACGCTTTTTAAGCATTTTTATAAAGGCGCTCTTTATGAAGAAGCGGTTAAAGTATTCACGGGTTCTCAGCATCACTGTTAAGTTGATACTAGAATTGTCGAAAGTGTGAAACAGAACAAAAGGTTGATAAGTTTCAACACCAAACTCGTGCTGCTCTAGAATAGTATTGGCAACCTCTAAACATACGTTTTCAACATGCTCTAAATCAGAGCTATAATGCACGCCAACTTCAACAGGCACCGACAGTTCGCGTTCAGGGTAGTAGTAGTTAATCAACTTTGAATTAGACAACTTACTGTTAGGCATGATCACGATGTTGTTAGGTAGCATTCTAACCCACGTGGAGCGCCATCCTATTTTCTCTACAAAACCTTGTTCTCCGGAATCCAGCTCTATGAAGTCGCCTATACGAATGGGCTTATCCATTACCAACTGAATACCCGAGAAGAAGTTTTCAAGCGTTGGCTGTAGCGCTAGTGCTACTGCGAGCGAAGTAATGCCTAACGATGCAACAATGGGTGTTACCGACACCCCCATGGTGCTTAATATAATCAAAATTGCTAATACAGCGAAAAGCGCTCTAACTGCTCCACCGGCAATTGCGCTGGTATTTTTAACTATGGTTGACTGGTCGCGATAACGACTTAACGAGTAAGTGACAAAACGCTCGAAGAAGAGAAACAAAGTAATGATGAGGCCAGCTTCGATAACAATGGTTAGCGCTTTAATCGCCCCTTCATCTTCTATCTGAAATACTGAAACAATACTTTTAACCAACAGCAGGAAAATCACCCAGATAAGCAAATTAAGTGGAGCATTTAACGACAATACAAGCACGCGATAGATATCAGACATACTGCTGTTTTCTGAGCGCGCTTTAGCTTTCAAACGCACCAAAATAAGTCGTTTAACAATGAAGAGCACAATAACAACGCCTACTAATCCGGCTATTGCTATTGCCTGCTGGTTTTCAAGAAGTTGAGTGCTGTCCACGGCTGACGGGGCTCCTGCATATATGAGTAGGCACTTTTTATTTTAGCTACACCTTAGTACGTGAAAGAAGAGGCAAAAGGTGCACCAGTTATACCAATCCACATAGGTAATTGCCCACTAGAGTTAACTGTGCTATTAACTTATTACAGGCTAATTAGGAATCAGAGAGCAGAGATAGTTTGCGTTCATATTCGCGAGACAACCACGAAGAAGCTTCGTCAATATCTGTGAAAAAAAGATAATCCATACTTTTGAGCTCGGGGATCCTCTGAAACATTATTCCGCGTATAACAGGTCCTTTATAAACATAAGCTTTCGCGATTAATCCCATATCAGGGAGCCGTTTTATAATACGCTTGAGTATGTCGAAGGCCTCAGGAGTTGCTCCTTCAACTTGGCTAATATCTGCCAGAAGGGAAAAGGGTCGTTGATTCAGTCCTATGACTAGTTTAAAAAGACGATCGCTGTAGTCTTCCGCACTTTTTTCATTAAACGCGCCATAGAGTCGAGTGGTGACTACTCCGTTCTCGTGCGAAATTGTTGATGAGCTCAGTATTTTTGGCATAGCCTACTTTCACAATTACTTCCTAGGTTAATAGTAGACGATAAGTTTTCGTAAATGCGAATACTCTTAAAGTTTAGGTTTATTTTTCAGCCAATGTTGACAGCGCTTCGTTATCGGGAAAGCGTTCAAGCCCCTGTTTTAGAATTGTATTTGCCTTCTCGGGCATGTTGTTTTCGCGCAAAGCTAATACGTAGTTGTGAACATAAACATGTTGGTTCTGCCCCACTTCATAGCCTTTCTTAAACCAAGCCACGGCTTGGATGTCGTTTTGCTCTAAGTAATAATTGGCAATCAGGAAATAACTTAACCAGTAAGTTGGCCATGTATGCGACGCGGTTTCCAAAAACGCCAATGAACGCGCTTTATCTCCCACTTTAAGCATGTCGTAAGCCGCACTTACATAAGTAAACGGTGTCATCTCAGGCGAGGTTACATTAGGAGGAACTGGTGCCAAATACCAGTAATTTCCTCTTCCCCACGTTCTTTCAAAAAGCTCAAGCGACATTTCGTGATTAGGCGTAAGGCCGGTATGTAAAGTAACCGTTCCCTTATCACTATCGAACCCAATAACAACAGCGTAGTGCCATTGGGGTAACAACTGGATGGACAAATTTTGAAAAACAATCACTGGGATATCGTCTTTAACTAACGACACAATTGACGATAAAGTCCCTCGGTCAGAATATGGCAAAAAACCAAATTGTCGGGTAGCGCTCACCATTTCTAGTTGTAAACTCCCTTCTTTACTGGGAATGAATAACTTAGGCGCAATGTCATTTGGAGAGGTGCTTTCACCATAGTAACCAAACACTTCAGATAGTGTGGTAGGCCCGCAATAAAACTGTTCTTGGGGAAAAAACGGAACAGATTGAATAGTGTGAGATTCAGGTAAAGAGGCAAGTCCCTCTTGCCGCAGCTTGTCAGCTTGAGGTGTGGACTGGCAGCCTGAAAGCAAAAATAGAAGCGAAAGACCTGCTAACGCGCAGGCCTTTTTAACTGAATTGATCATCCAATTAGCTGTTCACTGGACGAATAAATGGGTAAACGTCAGTTACACCAATCAGGTCCAAAATTGCGATAATAGCAAGTACGGTAAGCACTGCGCCCACAACACCACCCGCTGGCGCTTGATTAATTTCATCATTTAATTGGGCAATTTCGCTGTCGGTCATGCCGTTGATTCTGGCGATAGCTTGGTTGCTATCTACACCTAAGCTAACCAATTTACTCTGCACATCTGCACGATTAACCATGTCAATTAGCTGCTGCTTATTGTAGTGAGCGGCTTGAGTTTGCATTACGGAATCTGAGCTAATTGCTTCTGCATGCACGCTGCCTGACATTAAAACCGTTGCCGAAAAGCAACCAATCGCAATTTTTTTCAACAATTTCATGATGTTTCCCTCTTTAAAATGCCCAGTTTTATTCTTCTTTTGCGTTACCTAACTCACGATAAACTAGAGTGAAATAAAACTTCGCACTGATTCAGCAGACGCATTTGCGCTCTGCGGTTTATTTTCAGTAGATACACAGCAAGATTAAGACCAACTAAAAATGCTTTTTTTCATAATAGACAAGGTTTCATTTTTTCTCTTTAAAATAACGATTTAAGTGACCTTTGTACGAAAAATGCTGTTCAAAGCTTTGTTCGTTAATTCTGCATTGATGCATCACCGCGCGCTGACTTTTATGTAATATTTTCTTTATGCTGGAATTATTTGCTTGCCACTAATATAAAAAGAGCAACAAACCATAAGGGGCACTCTGTGGAATGAGCGGGTGTTTCGAAACGCCTATTTCACGCCTCATACCATACGGAGTTAAGTTTGAGGTGCAATTTTTGACAAAAACACGCTATAAAAGACCGTATCGGGGTTAATACTTTCTTTAGCGTTTGGGTGAAATGCGTATCAGCGCAAAAACTGTTCAAAATTCCCTCGACATGTAGCCCTCAATTCCTTATAGTGCGCGCGCTTTTATATATTAGTGAAGTGACAATCGCTTTCACTACTATCTCTTCTCATCGTTTTACCCCTGGATACCTGTTTTGATTACCACCGCAAATATCACAATGCAGTTTGGCTCTAAGCCATTATTTGAAAATATTTCCGCAAAATTCGGCAACGGCAACCGATACGGCCTAATTGGCGCAAACGGTTGTGGCAAGTCTACCTTTATGAAAATTCTAAGCGGTAAACTTACTCCATCGTCGGGCAACGTTTCTATGGCGCCAGGCACAAAGCTAGGTATCTTGAGTCAGGACCAGTTTGCGTTTGAAGAGTTTAGCGTAGTCGATACCGTTATCATGGGTGACCGTGAACTATGGGAAGTTAAGCAAGAGCGCGACGCCATTTACAGCAAGGCTGAAATGAGCGAAGAAGATGGCATGCGCGTGGCGGACTTGGAAACCCAATTCGCCGAGATGGATGGTTACACCGCCGAAGCGCGCGCTGGCGATATCTTAAACTCTGCTGGCATCGACGAAAGCTATCATTTTGGTCTAATGAAGGAAGTAGCACCTGGTAAAAAAGTACGTGTGCTTTTGGCGCAGGCGTTATTTGCCGAGCCAGACATTCTGCTTCTAGACGAACCAACCAACAACTTGGATATCTACACCATCAGTTGGCTAGCTGAAGAGCTGAACAAACGTAAATCGACCATGCTTATTATTTCGCACGACAGACACTTCCTAAACTCTGTATGCACGCACATGGCCGATATCGACTATGGTGAGCTGCGCGTTTATCCGGGTAACTACGACGACTACATTCAAGCTGCCATGCTCGTTCAAGAACAGCTTCATGCAGAGAATGCTAAGAAGTCAGCGGAAATTGAAGAGCTACAGAGCTTCGTAGCGCGATTCTCTGCCAACGCATCGAAAGCGAAACAAGCCACCTCGCGTGCCCGCCGTCTTGAGAAAATTGAATTAGCTGAGGTAAAAGCGTCTAGCCGTCGTAAGCCTTATATTGTGTTTAACCAACATAAGAAACTTCACCGCCTTGCCATCACACTTGAAGACTTAGGCCATAGCTACCCAGATCTTCCGTTATTCGATAACGCGAACTTGCTATTAGAAGCTGGTCAGCGCTTGGCGATTATTGGTGAGAATGGGGCCGGCAAAACCACGCTTTTGAAGTGTTTGGTTAATGACATTGAACCTACCGCAGGAAGCTATAAGTGGGCTGAAAACGCTGCGATTGGTTACATTCCGCAGGATAACGCTAAATACTTTGCCGAAGATATCACTATGTTTGAGTGGATGAGCCAATGGCGTAGCCCCAAACACGATGACCTGCAAATAAAAGGTATGTTAGGACGTTTGCTATTTACGTCTGACGACTTCAACAAACGCGTGCAGGTATGTTCTGGTGGTGAGAAAAACCGTTTGCTGTTCGGAAAGCTAATGCTTCAAGACATCAACGTTTTAGTAATGGATGAACCCACTAACCACATGGACATGGAGTCGATTGAAGCCTTGAACAATGCGCTATACAAGTTTGATGGCACTGTTATTTTTGTTAGTCACGACCGTGAATTCGTTTCGTCACTGGCAACGCAAATCATCGAAATTAAAGACAAGAAACTGAATCACTTCGATGGAAACTACGAAGAGTTTTTGGCGCATAAAGAAAACGCGTAGTTATATATCGATGCCTTCATCAATAGATGAAGTGAGCCACATAACAAAACGGGCACTTATTTAAGTGCCCGTTTTTTGTTTCAGTATATTAAAAGCTTACTGACCAGATAAATACTTGCCAACCGCTGTCGCTAAGCGGTCGAAGTAGTTAACAATCGTATTTTTAATTGGCGCTAACTCTTGTTCCGTTATTTCATCAAAGTTATCTGGCGGTGTGAAATCTTCAACACGCTCATTTTTTAGCGCATCATCTTGAAATTCGGTAAACACTGGCAGCGTTAAGATATCAACTGGCTTGTCTAAACGCTCAATACTAACGTTAAAGCTTGCCGAAGCAATATAGTGATCGGTACCCAAAAAACTACGCGTAAACAGTCCGAACCCTTTGCTTTGATGCTCTGAACATCCATAAGTACCGCACTCGGTAATAGCCACCGTCGGCGCTTCTTCAACGATAATCACAGTGGCAATGCCTTTGTCTAACAACGATTTTCTTAATGTGTTTTGTTTGTCATTGAATGCCCCGTTATTTCCTTCACCCATCACAAAATCTAGGGCGCCTGCATCGTCAACCATAGAAGAGATATCCACCGCAGTGAAACGACTGTTTTGCTCAATGGCTTTTTTGAATGTGCTATACAGCGTGTTGTTCAATTGCCAGTCGTAGCTATATTCTTTCGTAAAATTGTTAAATTTAGTGGTACCGATATGCGTGTGAGTGGGAAACTTTTTAGCGCTAACCCATACCCCAACTTTTTGTTTTGGTGGCGCTACTGGCTTGCTATCTGGCTCTTTAGTCGATTCGCCTTTCGTGGTTCCATCATTTACGCTGTCGCCATCTTGCACCACATCTTCTTGCTCTGTGCTTTCAGTTGGCGTGGCTTCCTCGCTATTAGGTTGAGAAGGAACGCTTTCGCCAGAATCCATACCTCGTTGCGTAACACACCCTGCAGCCAACATTAATACGGCTAACAGAACAGTAAACTTTGTCACAAACTTCATAACACTTCCTTATTTCAAAGCCATTTAAGTTAATACTAAATTTCTACCTAAAAGACCATTCTCATATTACTGAAAACGTGGGTCAGTGCATTGGCGGAATTAAGCAGTAAAAAGTCTGCGCGCTGACCTTCGGTAATGCTGCCTATGTCACTCTCTAGCCCCATAAATTGAGCCGGCGTGGCACTCGCCATTTTGCTCGCACCTTCTAACGTTACACCGCAATCATTGTGCGCATTCAAAACTGCACTATGCATATCTAAGCACGAGCCAGCCAGTGTTTTGCCATCTGGCGTAGTCAGTTTATCGCCATGCCTAACAATCTCGGTATTAAAAAAGTGAAGACGCTCAATATCACTGCCCACATGCGCCATGGCATCGGTAACCAACACGGCGCGGTTGGCAGTTTTCACATTTAATGCCAACTCAGCACTTTTGCGATGTAAGTGGTGATGATCGATAATAAAACCACAATATACGGTGTCATTAAGCAACGCTGCACCAACGGCTCCTGGCTCCCGGGAGGTTAATGCAGACATAGCGTTGTACAAATGCGTAAAGCCTGTAGCTCCCGCGTCGATAGCCGCCTGGACTTGCTCATAGCTGGCATTGGTGTGCCCAATTGCAACCACAACTCCTTCAGTAACCATTTCTTTTATGAAGCTAGTACTCACCGTTTCTGGTGCGACAGTAAGTAAGACTTTACCAATATCTTTACGACATAAGGTTGCAAGCTCTGCGTCAGAAGGCATTCTTATAAATTGTGCTTCGTGCACGCCCTTTTTTGCTTTGCTCAAAAAGGGCCCCTCAAAGTGAATCCCTTTTATTAACGCTTTAATGCACTCTGGGCCGCCCGCCATTACTTCCGCAATGGCATCCGCCGCCTGAGCCATTGTTGAAGCATTATCGGTAATGATAGTTGGCAACATTGACGTTGTGCCGAAACGAAGATGAGCCAGCGCCATGGTTTCTACTATAGCGGCAGAAGGGCTATGGTTAAAAAGCACACCACCACCGCCGTTCACTTGCGTGTCGAAATAACCGGGAATGAGCTTTCCGTTGTAAATACTACTGAGCTCTGCTGAGGTCGCATCGCTAATACTGACTATCTTGCCGCTATCAGCAGTAATGGTTTGGTTTTCAAGCCAACCTTTTGGCGTTAAAACCTGCTCGACAGTAATCGATTCTTTCATTCGCTTTTTACTCTTTTGGCAAAGCTGATAGCGCCATATTCAGCACTTTTTAGCGGCGCTGTTAAATTAGAAGAGATAGAAGGCGAAAGTAAAGGCGTGTAAACATCAGCAAGGCCACCAACTAAACATAGCGGCAATGTAGAAGCCTGATTAATCAATGCTTCACCCAACTGATTGAGGTAATTTGCTCCCTTTCGAATAAGAGAGGTCGCGGCGGCACACTGGTCTCGATAAGCCTGTATAACCACTGGGGCAATATCACCAAAATCTGCAGCGTTGTAATTTGCCACCAAGGTCACTAATTGCAGAGGTGACGCTAAATTAAGGTGCTCACAAATTCGCTTCTTTAATTCACTAACGGGCTCTACGCCGTCATAAGAAAGCAGTACATGCTTTATAGCTGATAAGCCCAACCACGCACCACTTGCATCATCGCCAACTTGCAGACCGTAACCACCTTTGTCAGTAAATACCCCCTTGTCGTAACGGGTTGCCGCTGAACCTGTACCGCAAATAATAAGGGCTCCAGACTGATTGTCGTGCGCGCCCAAACAAGCGGCGTGTAAATCACTTATTACCACGGTATCGGCAAATGGGTTGTCTAACGCCAAAAAAGAATGCTTTGCTTGAGGAATATTCGCCCCTGCCAATCCAGCAGCTAGCAACACTTCTTCGCATGTAATCGGCAACGAAGCACTGTCTATTGCGTCTAACGTTGCGTCTATTACCGATCCCATTGCTTGTTCGGGGTTGGTCATTATATTTGCAGGGCCTGCCGCCCCTTCACCTAATGTATTGCCATCAATATCTTGCAACAATGCACGGCACCGGGTGCCACCACCGTCAATACCCACTACATATTTGTAACTCACGGGTTACCTGCTTCTCTAAACTATTCAATACAACTTGTTGTATGCACTTTACCACACCGATTTCACAGAATAACTTGCTTTCTTGCCAGTAACGCAGCCTTTCACGTTACCCGAAGGCCCTTATACCAATCCGCATAGTTAATTGCCCACTCAGAAGCCGCTGCAAAAATGTACAGCTTAGCTCAATAGGCACAAGCGAATATGATCGAAGAACACAGCAGAGCAGTATCTTGATTAAAAAGGAAATTTACCTATGAATTTAAAAACCGTTATTGGCGCAATAACTCTGGCTTGTGTAGGTGTTAGTTCTACTCCTGCTTTTGCACAACAAGCTGGCGCTCAACAGCCTCAGGGTTGGATGTGGGGTTTTGGCGTCGCAGCATCGCAAGATGTATATACCGACTTTGATAATCGCGTTGTTCCTATTCCTATTATCGGCTACACCGGTGAAAAGTTACGCGTTTACGGACCATTTATTGGCTATGAACTTTTTCGCGAAAGTGGCTTTACTCTTGACGCTCAGCTTGTCCCGATATTTGCAGGTTATGAAGAAGATGACAGTGCCGTATTTACAGGTATGGACGACAGAGATTTTAGCTACGCGGCCGGAGTTGGGCTTAACTACAACCCGGGTAGCTGGGTTTATTCATTGTCAACCAATGCCGATATTCTTGGTAAGTTTGATGGCTACCAAGCGTCCGCCCGTATCGGGAAAAGGTTTAGAATAAATAACGTCATGATCGAGCCGTCTATAGGCGTAAACTACCAAGACAGCAATTACGTCGACTATTACTACGGCGTGCGCCCTGAAGAAGCCACAGCATTTCGAAGTGCATATAACGGCGATAGCGCGCTCAATACGGAAGTACGCGTTGCCATCTCAACCCGACAGTTTCTGGGCGGCATGACCCGTTTAGAAGTTGGCGCCACCTTCTTTGACGATAGCATCAGCGATAGCCCGCTGACAGACGATGATACCGCGCTTAACGCCATGCTGGTTTATACACGCTTTTTCTAGACTATTGCTAATAGCCTACTCTACAACCGCGTAGATGGCTTAAAGACAAGGTGCTAGCATCAAAAAAGCCCTCATGTAAGAGGGTTTTTAATATTGAGTTGATGCGTTTCGCTACGCGGGCTTTTTAAACGCTAGCGTTTCCCACAGTGGTACCGTAGACAAACTATGTTTATAGCTGCCAGATGTCTCTTTGGTGCTGTAAGACAAGTAAATCAGCGTTTTTGAGTCGGCATCGTAAATTCTTCGAAGCTTCATGTTTTTGAAAAACACGCTCTTAGATTTTTTAAAAATTACTTCACCTGAATCTGACTTATCAATGGCGTTTAGCATCTCAGCCGTAATAGGGCCGGTTTGTCTGCACGCGATTGAACTGTCTGATGGATCCGACAAATCAAGGTTCGCTTCAATACTTGAAATATGGCAGGTTACACCTGTCACTATGGGGTCTTGAAGCGCATCAATTTTAATGTCTTTTGTGGTGAAAAGACCAAGGGACACATCGCCCACTTCGCTGTCGCTACAGCCTGCCAACGTAAACACCGACGCGGCGAGTAACCCCAGCACTGTGCTTTTCACAAAAGTGCCGCTCTTGAAAGTGCCTTTCATAGAAGTACGAGCCTCGTATGAACTTAACCAACGTCCATTTGTTTTCATATCATTCCCACCTCTACTCTATTTATGATCTTTATTTGTTTACTCGAAATACCGAGCCTGTGATCATTTTAGCCTAACAGGTTTAACTGTGTCTTATCCATAAGGTCGTGCTGCTTAATAAGTTGCTTTGCCTTTTCAATGTCTGGCGCAAAATAGCGGTCTTTGTCGTAAAACGGCACTTGGTCTCTTAGTAGCTGCATCAACACTTGGAGCTTTTCGCTGGTTTTAAACGGCTTCCTGAAATCTAACCCTTGGCAGGCCGCTAACCACTCAATGGCCAATATACCTGCCACGTTATCGAAAATATCTCGTAAACGCCTCGCGGCGAAGGTCGCCATAGACACGTGGTCTTCTTGGTTCGCAGACGTAGGCAACGAATCGATAGATGCGGGGTGCGCCAGGGTTTTGTTTTCACTAGCAAGCGCCGCACAGGTAACCTGCGCAATCATGAAGCCCGAGTTTACCCCACCATTTTCAACTAGAAACGGTGGCAAACCACTTAAATGCGTATCAATCATTAACGACATTCTGCGCTCCGACAGTGCGCCAATTTCAGATAGTGCAATAGCCAGCATATCTGCCGCCATTGCCACGGTTTCCGCATGAAAGTTTCCGCCAGATAGAATATCGCCAGTTGGCGTATCAGCGTCATCATTATTTTCAACAAAAACCAACGGGTTGTCGCTTACCCCATTAGCTTCCACCACCAAAATCTCTTGGGCATAGCGCATTTGCTGTAAACACGCTCCCATCACCTGTGGCTGGCAACGCAGAGAGTATGGGTCTTGTACTTTTTCACACCGTTGATGTGAATGACCAATCTCTGAGGTGTCTAGCAATGTTCTAAACGCAGTCGCCACATCGCTCTGGCTTTTGTGGCCACGCACTTCGTGGATCCGCGCGTCGAACGGCACGCGAGAACCTAACGCGGCCTCAACAGTAAGCGCACCAATACCTATAGCACTATGAAGCGCATTTTCAGTATAAAACAACCCCTGAAGTGCAAACGCTGTCGAGGCTTGCGTGCCGTTTAACAGTGCTAAGCCTTCTTTGGGTGCCAGCGCAATTGGCTGCATACCCGCAATTTCAAGGGCTTGGGCTGCACTAATTCTCTCTCCTTTATAAAAAGCTTCCCCTTCCCCTAACAGCACTACACTCATGTGTGCTAAAGGCGCTAAGTCGCCGCTGGCGCCTACCGAGCCTTTTTCAGGAATGGCGGGATAAACCTGTGCATTAAACAAGGTAATGAGCGCTTCTATTACGCTGAGGCGAATGCCAGAGTAGCCACGGGCCAAGGAGTTAATTTTTAACAGCATGAGCAGGCGCACAGTATCTTCTTGCATAAAGTCGCCCGTACCGGCGGCGTGCGATAACACAATACTGCGCTGTAATAGCTCTAACTCATCAACATTAATACGGGTATTAGCCAACAAACCAAAACCGGTATTGATGCCATAGACAGTACGGTTCTCTTTAATAACGTTAAGCACTACTTGCTCGGCGGCGTTTATAGCGGGTACTGCGCTTTCATCTAAAGATAAATGAACGTGGCTTCGATGTACTTCCCGTAACTGATCTAACGTCAATGTACCTGGCACAAGATTAAGTTGCTTAACACCACCGTTTTCAGTAATAAAAGACGAATGCGACATGACTATTTCTCCCCCCCAGAGCTTTTGTTCGAGCTTGAATGTGTGCTTGTTCCATCAGGGCTTTGATTATTAGCCGCGTTATTGACCATGGGAAGATCCAAGTTATGCTTGGCAGCACAGTCTTTTGCAATGTCGTAGCCTGCATCTGCATGACGCATTACGCCCGTGGCAGGGTCGTTATGAAGAACCCGAGCAATACGCTCAGCCGCTTCGTCCGAACCGTCACAAACAATCACTACACCCGAGTGTTGGCTAAAACCCATTCCTACACCGCCACCATGATGAAGGCTTACCCAGGTTGCACCACCCGCTGTATTTAATAGGGCGTTCAGCAGCGGCCAGTCCGAAACGGCATCTGAACCATCGAGCATGGCCTCGGTTTCTCTATTGGGTGAAGCTACCGAACCAGAGTCGAGATGATCCCGCCCAATCACAACTGGCGCGCTTAGCTCGCCACTGCGAACCATTTCATTAAAGGCAAGCCCCAGCTTTTGTCTTTCACCCAGCCCCACCCAGCAAATACGCGCGGGCAGGCCTTGGAATTGAATGCGTTCTTTGGCCATATCTAGCCAGTTATGTAGATGGGGGTTGTCGGGTATAAGCTCTTTAACTTTAGCGTCCGTTTTATAGATATCTTCCAGATCGCCTGACAGCGCAGCCCATCTGAAAGGCCCTATGCCCTGACAAAAAAGCGGTCGTATATAGGCAGGAACGAAACCTGGGAAATCGAACGCATGCTCAATACCCTCTTCTAGCGCCATTTGTCTAATGTTGTTGCCATAATCAAGAGTAGCAGCGCCAGCTTGTTGGAAACCAAGCATTGCTTTAACTTGCAGCGCCATCGACTGTTTAGCACTTTTCACAACACCCGCTTCGTCTTTTTTACGCTGCGCCTCTGCTTGATCTAGCGTCCACCCCACTGGTAGATAGCCATTCAACGGATCGTGCGCACTGGTTTGGTCGGTCACAACGTCGGGAATAATCCCTTTCGCTAGCATATCGGGAAAGACTTCAGCAGCATTGCCTAATAGGCCAATTGATACAGGCTTCCCAGCTTTTTTGGCTTCCTCAAGTAGTTGCATGGCTTCTTCTAACGATTGCGCTTTTTTGTCCAAATAGCCCGTGCGAATTCTGAAATCTATGCGAGTTTCATCTACCTCCACAGCTACCATTGAAAAGCCAGCCATGGTTGCAGCTAAAGGCTGTGCTCCGCCCATACCGCCCAAGCCACCAGTCAAAATCCAGCGTCCTTCAGCGCTTCCTTCAAAATGCGTTTTGGCCACACTAACAAACGTTTCATAAGTACCCTGGACAATGCCTTGCGAGCCTATGTATATCCATGACCCTGCGGTCATTTGCCCGTACATCATCAAACCTTCTTTATCCAGAGCGTTAAAGTGCTCCCAGTTTGCCCAATGCGGTACAAGGTTAGAGTTAGCAATTAACACACGAGGTGCATTTTCGTGAGTGGGAAATACCCCAACAGGTTTGCCTGATTGAACCAGCAACGTCTCATCAGTATTTAAACGCTTGAGTACTTCTACAATTTTGTCGTAAGACGCCCAGTCACGGGCCGCACGCCCAATACCGCCGTAAACCACCAGATTTTGCGGATGCTCCGCAACGTCTGGATCCAGGTTATTCATTAACATGCGAAGCGGCGCTTCAGTTTGCCAGCTCTTCGCATTTAGCGTACTGCCTCTTGGGGCACGTATTTCTCTTGTAGGGTCGAGGCGTTTCATAAACTTCTCCTAGGCATATTCTTACGTTTGCTGATTTGTTTTTTATTAGGAAGTGTCATCTTTTTAGAAAGTAATGAGTTGCTAGCGCCTTTGGCGCAATGACACTTAGAACTCCAAGTGTCCTCCCAAGCGGTATCGACTGCCTGGGTGATACAGCACCGCGTGGCTAACCACTGCGCTTGAACTCGCTTTTGGACTATTATTCACGGATGTATCTGACGTAGCCTTTAAGCCGTTCCCTAACTGGGCATTCGCCGTCGAGGGCTCGCCAATATTGCTCTCATCGCTGGTTATTGCGCTGGGCACTCGAGAGAAGGTTCGTCGAGTAATCTTCAGACACGGCTCTTTAGGCTTAATCAATAGTGCTTGTGCAATATCTTTTTCAACAACCACAGCTTCTACGCTGTGATCGGCTTGTGAAAGGGGCGCGACCTGATTCAAATAAAAGTTTGCAGTTTGAGCTTTAAAATCTTTATCTAAATAGTCGTTAATCCATGCAGGGTTAACCCACCTGTCTTCATACTGCACGGGTAGGTTGTTCTCGCAGTGTACGATAATGCTATGAAATACTGGCTCTCCCACATCGATTCCCAGTCGTTGAGCAATAGCATCACTGGCTGGCGAGGTTTCCAACACTAATATCTCGTTAGTGTATCTATGCCCCCGTTGCTCTATTTCATCGCGAATACTTTTGATCTCAAGCATTGAGCTCATAGGGCGACTATCTGACACAAACGTGCCTATCCCCTGGCTGCGCATCAAAATGCCCTCGTCCACCATTTCACTTAACGCTCTTCGCGCAGTCATTCGGCTTACACGGTGCTGCTGGGCAAGTTGGTTTTCTGAAGGCACTTGGCTACCCGGCTTCATCTCACCACTTTCGATGGCATCCAAAATTGCTGTCTTAATTACTCTGTACCGAGGTTGCATATCGTGGCCATTCACAACTAAATTGTTAATAATATGCTAACAGCATACTTGTATATACAAGTATGCACAAGTACACTGAACTCAAAATTTACACTGCGTTTCAGTAAAGATTTTGGACAAAGCCAGACAAAGAACTAGACGACCAGTTAGACGAAAAAACCAGACAAGAGGTGGCTTAGAGTGGAGCACGTTATGGGTTATCAGTACGACACGCTTATTTACAATGTTCGCATTGCGTCTATGCAAGACAACGAGTTGCCTTATGGTGAATTACCGCCACACGCCATTGCCATAAAAGACGGCAAAATTGCTGCGTTACTTCCTTGCGATGACTCACTAGACGACGTGTTTGAGCAGGCCAAAAGCGTAATAGATGCCACTACCCTAATTCCCCAAAATGAAGGTTCAACGCCCAAACACCCGTGGCTATTGCCTGGCTTCATCGATTGTCATACGCATCTGGTGTATGGCGGCAATCGCGCCGAAGAATTCGAAATGCGATTGCAAGGCGCAAGTTATGTAGACATTGCGCAGCGCGGCGGTGGTATTAAAGGGACGGTTGAAAAAACTCGACGCTCTGACGAAAACACCCTGCTTCACACTGCGATAAAACGCGCAAAGCGACTGTGCGAAGAAGGTGTCACCACCATTGAAGTCAAATCAGGTTACGGGCTGGATTTAGACACTGAAGTGCGCATGTTACGCGTGGCTAAATCCCTTGAGCAGCATCTTCCTGTGAGTATTCAAACTACCTATTTAGGCGCTCACGCCTTGCCCAATGAATTTGCTGACGACTCAGAAGGATATATCGATTTCATTTGCAACGAGGCACTTCCTCACATTGCTTCGCAAAACTTAGCTGACGCCGTTGATGTATTTTGTGAAACTATTGGATTTTCAACTTCACAAACAGAAAGAGTGTTTAGCTGTGCACAGCAGCACGCTTTACCCATTAAAGCTCATGTAGAACAGCTTAGCGACAGCAAAGGCGCAGTGCTAGCAGCTAAGTACGGCGCACTATCGGTAGACCACATCGAATATTTAGCTGACAGCGATATTCCCTTACTTGCCCAAAGTGGCACCGTTGCCGTGCTTTTACCAGGCGCTTTTTATTACTTGAGTGAAGTTCAAAAGCCGCCGGTAGACGCCCTAAGGGCGCACAATGTGCCCATGGCATTAGCCACTGACTTTAATCCAGGTAGTTCGCCGTTAGCCTCAATCCTTACCGCGATAAATATGGGGTGTGTGCTGTTTCAACTTACGCCAGAAGAAGCGCTACGCGGCGCCACTGCACACGCGGCTAGCGCACTTGGGCTGCACGACCGAGGTGTTATTGAAGCAGGTAAGCTTGCTGACTTAACACTTTGGGATATCGAAACGCCGGCAGAGCTTGCCTATTGTATTAATGGCCACCGCCCCATTGCGGTGTTTAAGGAAGGTAAACATGTTTAAGTGGCAAGGCAGAATAGACAGTGAAGACGGCATTGAGGGCCTACGTTGGCATCAAAAAGTTAACGAACTTGAAGTGGGCGAAGATAATTCATTAGCCAACGCCGTTACCCTTGTTGGTTTTGAAAGTGATTTAGGTGTGGCATTTAACAAAGGCCGCGTAGGTGCAGCGGCTGGTCCAAACGCTATTCGCCAGGCACTGGCAAACTTACCCTGGCACTGGCCAAGCGCAGCATTGGCTGATTTAGGGAATGTTACCGCTAAAGAGAACTTAGTCCAGGCACAAACCCAATATGCTGACGCCATTTGCTATGCGCTCAAGCAAAATGATGGTTTGGTCATCGGTCTGGGAGGGGGACATGAAATTGCATGGGGTAGCTATCAAGGGGTTTTCAATGCTAAGCCCGAAAGCGCCCGCATTGGAATTATTAATTTCGACGCCCATTTTGATTTAAGAAAGCCTTCACCAAACACCAGTTCAGGTACGCCGTTCAGGCAAGTGCATGATCACTGCCAGTTACACGATTCACCGTTTCATTATGCTTGTTTGGGCGTATCGAAAGCGGCCAATACACCAGCGCTGTTTAACTTTGCCAATACGTCCAACACGCGCTATTTAACCGATGTGGCGTTAAATGATGAATCACTGTGTATGCAGCGAATAGATGAGCTACTATCTCCGATGCTAAAAGACATCGATGGGCTTTACGTCACTGTATGTTTAGATGCATTTCCAGCAGCACAAGCACCTGGCGTTAGCGCGCCCAGTGCATTGGGAATATCCCCCACACTTGTTATCAACACGCTACACTTTTTAGCACAGCACCAAAGTACTTACGGATATCAATGGAAACTGTGTGACGTTGCGGAAATGAACCCCAATTATGATATTGATAGCCGCACAGCAAAGCTGGCTGCACGGCTAATTTTTGAAGCAGTAGATGCAATAAACTCGCACATTTAACGAGTTAACGCTTTAACGTTTGACGCTTTTATGTTTACTGGCCGCCTGCCCTTTCACATGCAGCGGCGGTAAACAAGACATCAGTGGAACTATTTAATGCTGTTTCAGCAGAGTCTTGCAGTACGCCAACAATAAAGCCCACCGCAACCACCTGCATAGCCACTTCATTGGGTATATTGAACAGGCTACAGGCAAGCGGAATAAGCAGTAGCGAACCACCTGCAACACCTGAACTTCCACATGCTGATACCGCAGCGATAACGCTTAACAATACAGCAGTAGGGAAATCTACAGAAATTCCCAAGGTATTAACCGCAGCTAGCGTCAACACGGTTATTGTGATTGCAGCCCCAGCCATATTAATCGTGGCGCCTAACGGAATAGATACCGAATAGGTGTCTTCATCAAGCTTTAAGCGTTTACACAGCGCCATGTTTACCGGAATATTCGCAGCCGAACTACGGGTGAAAAACGCCGTAATACCGCTTTCTTTCAGGCATTTGAACACCAAAGGATAAGGGTTCTTTTTGGTTGCCAGAAATACTAACAAGGGGTTGGTCACAAGTGCGATAAATAGCATCGCGCCAATCAATACCGTTAGTAAATGAGAGTAGCCAAGCAATGCTTCAAAGCCCGTTGTAGCAATGGTATTAGCTACCAAGCCGAAAATACCGAAGGGCGCGAGTTTAATAACAAAACCCACCACAGTTGTTACGCTATCTGCCATATTTTGAAGTAGCGCTTTCGTTGCCTCGCTAGCATGACGAAGACCTAAACCTAGACCTACAGCCCACGTGAGAATACCAATGTAATTTCCATTTACTAATGCATTTACCGGATTATCTACCATGTTATAAAGCAAAGTAGTAAGGACTTCCGATACACCTTTCGGCGCAGCTTGGCTAACTTCTGAAGTCACTAAGCTTAAGCTTGTAGGAAAAGCAAAGCTTGCCAACACGGCGGTGAGCGCGGCCAGTAGTGTGCCCATCAAATAAAGCACAAGCACGGGTTTGATAAAGGTTTGCTCGTTTTGCTTATGGTTGGCGATGGACGCCATGACCAAAACAAAAACCAATAAAGGAGCAATTGCTTTTAGGGCTTTTACAAATAAGTTACCCAATAGCCCTGCTGATTGAGCAGCTGAAGGTGAAAAACTCGCTATCGCAATACCGCATACGATACCAATGATAATTTGCAGTACCAAACTGCCATTCATGTAGCGCTGAAACAGGCTGGGGCGTGACGTTGAATCCATAAATGTTGGTCCATTATTATTTTGACGACGCACCATGATACCAGTCCACATAGATAATTACCCACTCAGCGAGAGTTAAAATGTTCGTAATCGCGGCGTGTTACCGCAGGTATAGTGGTTCTACATCAAGGTAACACAACAAAGAGTACGAACATTTTAAACTCGCCCTTTGGGAAGGTCTGGCAAGCTTCCTAGCTGCATTCTGGGAATTTGAAAGGGAACAGCCATTCCTGCATTCCCACGCTTTGCTAGGAAACTTGCCAGCGCCTTCTGAGAGGGTAATTATCTGTGCGGATTGGTATAGAGGATAACGCCCAACAAATGAACCTGTTTGGTCTTAGTTACTCGCAAATAACCGTATGCTTGCCGTTTATAAGGGTTTACATGCCTTCAAGTATCTTTTGCGTATAAGACGTCCACTGGTAAAGAGGAAGTTCTCCATCAATATAATAGTCTGGCTGAATGCCTACCCCATCAATGGCCATATGCGGAATGCGTAAACTTTTAGTCAGGCTGTAATACAAAGTAAAAGTACCGCTCGGCGAATCAGTTTGATACATGTTAGAAATATCGAGTACACCTGCGGTAGTTTGCCCAAACAGCTTTACTTTTTTGCTTTGTTTAGCCGCCAGTAAGAACTGCTCAGCGGTGCTGCCATTACTTGAATCAACAAGTACGCCAATACTCTTCGGCAAGGGTTCAATTTTGTCGAATGTCTCCACCGTTACGTCTTCATCAATATTGATGTAGCTGCCGATGTGTTGATTAAGAATGTCGTACCCGTCTTTTGCCCATTGCTTTTCTTCTTCACTAAAATGAGGGTTTTGCAAAAAGCCAAGCATTCTAGAATTGTTAAGCTCGGTAGATAAGTATTCCATGCCTACAGTGCGAATAGGGTTAGTGTATAAAATAGGGAGTAAAGACGCATAGCTTACGTCACTACCACCACCGTTTCCTCGGATGTCGATAATGAGGTTTTCAGTTTTTAAAATCGTGTCTAGGTGCTTAGCGATAACCGCGTCGATGTCTTTTTTGAAGGCGTGATCGAAAGCCGGTATGCGAACTAACACAGTGTTCTCTGAAACTTTCTCGAATAGCGGAGCCTTTGTACTTAGTAGGCGAACATAGCGTGTTATTTCAGGGGATGATTCTTGTCGCGGTTCCTCTCGCGACATAACGATAAAGCTATTGCCCAACACCACTTCATTGTTACCCAAGAGTGTCATGGTATCGATTTGTCGGGCGGAGTGATCGCCCATAAAAAACGTCACTTTTGCAGTATTGTTGTCTTCAGGGTCATTAACGATGAACTTTACTTGTCCCGCCTTCCATGAAGGGTTGGTACTTTCAACGATATAAGCTTTATGGACATTGCCCTCTTTTTTTAAGGCAACCGTATAGCTTGAGAATTGCCAAATCCCCTCAAGAGTTTCGTCACGTTGGCTTTTCAAATGTTGTTTAAATGCCGATAAGTCGAAATCATGCACTACCGATTCGCGTACCGCTTCCTCTGAGCCATTCGTATTTAACGCAAGACCAATGTGCCCCTTGCGAAAAAATGTAAGCCAGTCGCTAAGCACTGTGTGGCATTGCGCTTCGCTTTTCGCGCTTTGTACTCGCGCCAAAATCGCACTATTGTGGGCCGAATAAAGGTCCTGCCCTTTTTTCTCGACGCTATATTGAAAACCGGCATCGTTGTTTTCAAACGTGCTTTTTAGCCATGCAAACTCACTTTCACACTGAAAGGTACTACCAAACGTACAGAAAGAGGCAAAAAGAGGGAATATCGCAAATCGTTTCACTAAATATGATGTCCATATCTACTTTTAATAACGATAAAGTATCATAAAACCATGATCTTGCGAGCATTTACCAAGCACATACTTGTAAGCAAACGTTTTAACTACTAATTCCTAAAGCGGTGAGTTCACCCCACCGCATAAGGTTTTTCTAGTGCACTTAAGCCCACACCGTTGCGTTTAATCACTTTAAGCTGAGTAGGAATACGCTCTTTCATGGCTTCAATATGGCTTATCACACCAATCATTTTTCCGCTGGCATTTAGGTTGTCTAGTGCATCAAGCGCCACATCCAAAGTTTCAGCATCAAGGGTGCCAAAGCCTTCATCCAAAAACAGTGAATCAATACTGGTCTTGTGACTGACCAAGTCAGATAAAGCTAAAGCCAGCGCTAGGCTCACTAAGAAACTTTCTCCACCAGACAGGGTTTTGGTATCTCGCACTACGTCACCTTGCCAGGTGTCTAATACACTTAAACCCAACCCTTCGTTTTCTTTTCGAATTAACTGATAGCGACCGTGTAATTTATCAAGCTGCTGATTTGCAAGCTGCACTAAGTTGTCCAGAGTAAGCCCTTGTGCAAAACGTCTGAATTTGTCGCCGCTGGCCGAGCCAATTAACGAGTGTAGGTAAGTAATATCGTCGTAATAGGCCTCAAACGCAGCCATCTCATCCACAAGCTGTTGCTGCCTTTCGCGGGCTTGATTGTTAGCGCTTAGCTGCTGTTCTATTTGCCCTAAAGACGATAACAGCGTGTCACGCTGCTGAGCTTGCTGGGTAATTTTCGTATCGAGCCACTGTGCACCGTGCTCTTCTAACTCGCTCTGCCACAATGCTGCGTTAGCATGGGCTTTTAGCGATTGTTGGGTAGCTAGCGCGTTTTCTAGCTTTAAGTCTGCTTGTTGTTTTTGCTGAGTTAATCGCTTTTGCAGTTCAAGTAAGGTGTTGCGGGTATCTTCGTCTAAAAGCGCATTGCTAAACGCTTGCTCATCGTCAAATGGGCTGCTCGCCAACTGACGGCTAAAGTGCTCTGTTGCCTCTGTAAGTGCTTGCTCTTTTTCGCGCAGTTGCTCATTGAGCTGGGCAATTTCGGCCTCTAAACGAGACAATATAGTGTCCGTTTGTTGCAGGCGAGATTTGCATTCACTCACGTTTCGCTCAGCCATTTCTTGGCCAGCGCTTGCCTTATTCCTTGTTTCAGCAATATCCCCTTCTGGGAATACGGTTTTGCGCGAGTCTCGCAGCGCCTTTAAACTATTATCTAGCTGCACAAGCTCTTCAGATACATCCTTTAGCTGATTCTCAGCGCTTTCGATATCACGACTAACCACTAGCAAGGCGCTACTTACCCCTTGCAACTCATCTTTAAGTTTAGCGTGTAGCTGATGATTGTGTTTATAGGTTTTAAGCGCTTCGGCTTTTTCATTTAACCACGTGGCAATTCCATCAATAGCCAAGTTGTGAATATCAGCACCGTGCGCCGTCATAGTTTCCCTAAGCGCTAAAATACCATCGTTAACCCCTTTTGTTTTATTCTCTAACTCTGCACTACGTTCTGTAAATTGCTTTTCCAAGGTTTCGCGCTGCTGCAGAGAAACTGCAAGTTCTGACTGTTTGGCTTGTAGCAACTGTTGCGCTTCATTTTTAGCCTGCAATGCAGCATTTAGAGCTTGCTCGCACTCCTCTAAACGGGTTAATTGGGCACTAATATCATCGAGACGAGTTTTAAACTGCTCCGTAAATTGAGCGACGCTTTGCGAAGTATTAATGTCGACCTTTTCAAAGCTCGGTATATCAGCGCTAAGTACGCTTGAAATCTGCTGCCACTTTTCTAGCAGCGTATCTCGTTGCCCGCTTGCCTGTTCTAGCTGCTTATTAACCTGAGCAAGAGTGAATTCAGTTTTTGTAACACTTTCTTTTGCCCGCGCCCCTTGCTGCTCAATATCATCTAACTGCTGCTTTAAGCTATCTCGCTTTTGGATAGTTTCAGGTACATCAATAACCACGCTAGACGTGGTGTGCTCGTTTGCCCCACAGACAGGGCATGGCTCGCCACTTTTTAGCTGGGCGCGCAGGTGCGCCACTTCAGCATCCAAGGCGATAAGCGCCTCTATGTCTTTTAAATTACTACGAGTTTGCTTGTAAGCATCAACCAAGGCTTGGCGGTCAGATTGCTGCTGAGCTAGTTTCTTCGCTAAGTCTTCCTTTTGCGCACCCAGCGATACTTTCTCTTGTTCTAGTGCCAAATATTGCTGTTGAATATGCCCTATCTGTAATACGTTATCCCAATGATGAAGCTTGGTATCACGCTCTTGCTGAAGACTTGCTTTACTGGTTGCATTAGCACTATTAGTATCACTTGGTTTGTCAGATAGCGCGGCCTGAAGTGCCTTTTCGCACTTGGCTACTTGCGCGTTTTTGTCATCGAAGGTCTGCGTTAACGCGCTTAACGACTCATTTGTCTTTGCAATAGCGTCATCTAGGGATGAAAGCGCCTGACGATGATTATTTACGCTTTGTGTCAGTGTTTCTAACTGCTTTTTATCATGTTCAATATGGCGCGCCGTTTCACTCCAGCCACTTATAAATTCCGCTATGCCGCTAAGTGATTGATGTTCACGTAAGTAGGTTTCCAGTTCACCAAGCTTGGTCTTGTTATCTGCCGAAGCGTTTTCGATTTCTGTGCGCTTTAGCGTTAACGCGTTTATTGACTGCCTTAAACGTGCCGCGTTTTCGTTTGCTTTTTGCTGTTCGGTAGTGAGCTGCGCTATTTGGTTATCTAGCGGAACTACCTGCTCATTTATGCGCTTTTCAAGCTCACTGCTTTGTTGCTTTGTAAGAACTAACGCTTGTTCAGCGTTCATCACTTCCAAACTGAGCTGTGCCTTTTGCGTTTTTAAGTCGGGCAACTGGGCTGCTTTCCCGTCAAGCCTTTCTTTATAACGGGTTACGTCTTGCTGAAGCCCGTTTTTTTGCAAAAATGGCAGGCGAAGCTTTTCAGCTGGCTCACTTTGGGTTAAAAGATCAAGTTCTTGTCTCGCCTCATTGATGGCGTTATTCGCGGTCTGCTGCGCTTCACTGGCTTCTTTTATGGTTTGCTCATTGGCGTTAAACGCTTGTTGCCACTGCTGTTGCTTTTGTAACTGAACAAGTGTTTGGTTAGACACGGCGACTTGGCTCTTGGTTTGTGCTTGCTCTTCTTCAAGCTGGGCGATTTGCTCGTCGCTAAGCAAGGTTACGCCTTCCAGCTTTATCGCAAACTCTTTTTTCTTTTGTTTAGCGTCACTAAATTGCTGATGTACTGCCTGTGATATCTGCCCGTAAATTTCAGTGCCAGTTAACTCTTCAAGCAGCTCGGCTCGGTCAGCCTCGTTAGCATTTAAAAACGCAGCAAAATCCCCTTGCGACAACATCATAGACTTGGTGAAACGGGCAAAATTAAGGCCAGTCAGCTTTTCAATCTCTTCACTTTTCGGCCTAACCTGGTAAGCCAATATCTTGCCGCTTTCAACTTCGGCTAGCTCAACTTCGGCACTTTGCAGATTACCGTCAACTTTCCCTCTGGCCCGACGCATACTCCAAAACGCACGATATGCTTTGCCTTTAATATCAAACTCAACCTCCGCCAAACACTCCGCCGTGCCGCGGGTCATGATGTCGTTGTTAGACGTTGAAATTGGCCCCAAGCGAGGGGTTTGGTGATAAAGCGCTAAACAAATGGCATCAAGTAGGGTGGTTTTACCTGCCCCTGTTGGGCCAGTTATGGCAAACAGGCCATTGTCGATAAACGGCGACTGGGTGAAATCTATCTTCCACTCCCCTTTTAGGGCGTTTAGATTTTTAAGGCGTAAGGTCAGTATTCTCATTGTATTACTCGCCTTTATTTTCTGTTGTGTTTGCCAATGGTGCCTTTACTGATACTTCAGCATCTTCATCATTGGTATGCACCCGCTCTAGCGCTTCATTAAACAGCTGCCTTATCCGGTTTATGCGTGAAGCGCTTTTTTCTGAACCGGCTTGTTTCATTGCTCGAGGGCTTTGGTCGTCATCTAGCAGGGTTTCTCGTACCGACTCAGTTGGTGCCGACTCATTTGGTGCCAACTCACTTGTTGGATTATCTTCTATGCTCTCCAGTGCCAAACGCGCTTCAAATACATCGTTTACCGATAGTTCACTAAGCTGAACGTTTTGCTTTTCTGTTAGGCTATTTACCATGCGCTTACGCTTGCGTTTCAACTGTAAAATCTCAGCGTTTTTCCCTTCTAACAAGCCCTGAATACGCTGCTGTAGATCAGTCAGATAGTCTTCTTTTTCAACTTCAATGCATAACCACACTGGGTCTTTAGAGCTAATGGCGTTATCCGTTGCGCTAATGGTTTTATTAAACTCGCTAAGGGCTTTATCTACTTCATCCAATTCGCTAACGGCATCATCTGTTTGAGAAGCTAACGTGATGGCATCGCTCTTATTAATGGCCGCCTCTATAGCTTTTAAGTCCCCTTTTATTACTTCCATGGCCTGAAAGCGCGGTACCGGAAGCGTTGAGATAGTTGGCGTTGTGCTTTCTATTTCAAACGTAACCAACACCACTTGCTTTTGTGTGTTTAGTTCATCAAAACTTAGCGGTATGGGTGAGCCTGAATAGCGAATGTGTTCTGTCTTAGCGACTTTCTGTGGCCTGTGAATATGCCCAAGTGCAATGTAATCGGCGGGCGGAAACCCTTTGGCGTCAAAGCCTTCAAGGGTGCCGATGTAGATATCGCGTACACTTTCTGACTGACTCACGCCTAAAGCGGTTAAGTGCCCTGTAGCAATAATAGGAATGGCAGCGCTGTTTTCACTGCCGTCTTTTATTCGCTTTTCTTCCATTGAAGCGCGCAGTGACAAGGCTTCATTATAAAGCGTCCCATAATGCTGCTTTATCGCATCGCCAAGCGCTTGACGCTTGTCAGTGCCGCTTTGCCCTGCCTCACTAACAAGCACATCGCGTGGGCGAATAAAGGGTACGGCACACAGTACGGCACTGGGCTGCCCCTTGCGATCGTTAAGCGTAATGACTTGTTCACTCAATTCGCCGTATGTACTGGCAATTACGTGGCTATTTAAGTATTTCAGTAGCGCCTTACTTTCGTTCAATACCGATACTGAATCGTGATTTCCCCCCAGCACCACCAATGTACACTGCATCCCCTGAAGTTCACCGATAAACGCATGGTAGAGCTCTCTGGCGTAGCTAGGCGGCGTGCCCGTGTCAAACACATCACCCGCGACAATAATCGCATCTATTTGATGCACTTCTACTTGTTGAAGAAGCCATTTAAGGAAAGCGGCGTGTTCGTTTTTGCGACTTTTCGTAAAAAAACTCTGACCTAAGTGCCAGTCAGATGTATGCAATATTTTCATGTAGAAGTGAACCAGGCTTGTTGCATTGGAGATAGAGAAACGCATTCGGCGCAATGGCGCTGCTGCTATGGAGTGTCGATGTTGATCAACGCACCGTACAGCAACTATAGAGATTTTGTGGTTTTATGACAATGGTTTGTCTGTGATGCATGTTCACAGGGAGCAGGTAAAAAAGAGGCACCACACGCTTTAATAAACGTCTGGTGCTCAGGATATTATTTTGATGAAAACAACCCAAAGCTAAAAGCTGGCAGAGTAATCTGTGTTTCACCGTTGTCAGAAGCGGAAATTTTAGCGGCTCCTGAAACAACTAAGTAGCTTTCATACTGCTGAGAAACCGTTACCGTTTGCTGCTCGGCTGACACGTTAAACACAACTAAAAGTGCTTCGTCATTTTGTTGCGCCACGCCCCCGTTTGGCATTGTGTCATTCGCTACGCGGGCGAAGGCAAACACCTGCTTTTTATCATCAAAGAACTTATTTTCTTGCACTCCATATTGAAGTAACGGCTGCTGCTTGCGAATGGCAGCGTACTCTGCAATAGATTTGTACAGCGGGTGCTGAGGGTTGAAGTTGTCATTCTTGGTGGTTTGCTTAGTACCTAACAACGTATTGTCGTTATAGCTAGCTACCTTAGATGGCATCATATCTTCTCTGGCATCCACATCGTTGCCATCACCGGTAAAGCCCTGCTCATCGCCATAGTAAACGACAGGTACGCCGCGAGAGAAAAACATCATGGCATGTGCCAGCATACTGCGCTGCAGCTTTTCTTCGTTAGACGCATTGGGTAAATGCTTATTTAAGAAGAAGCCCGGGCGACCCATATCGTGATTGCCTAAAAAAGTAAGCAGTTGATTAACGTTGCTGTCTTCGTCATTGTAAAGGTGATCTTGTGCTATCAGAGTTTCAATGGTCGACACTGGCTTGTCTTCAAAGAACACGCCTCCCACCGCACTTTGAAATCCAAAATCAAGCACGGCAGGAAGTTTACCCTCGGTAGTGAATGAACTTAGCGCTTCAGGGTTTGGGTCATACACTTCACCAAATACATGAAAGTTCTTAATTCCCTCAGCTTTAGCGTGCGCCATAATTGCCGGTGAGAATGCTTGCCAAAATGGCAACTGGACGTGCCTTACCGTATCAATTCTAAAGCCGTCAGGTTTAAATTCACTGATAAGCTTGGTGTAAATATCAATCATCCCTTTAACCACTTCAGGGTCTGAAGTATTGATATCATCTAACCCATTAAAATCGCCATATAAACTATTTTCACCTTCAAAAGTTGTATCACCTTGATTGTGGTAAAAGCGCGGGTCGTTTAGCCATTCTGGAAATTTCTCACCCTGCTCTTTTTCTGGAACAAAAGCACGGTAAGTCCCTTGCTCTTTCACTTCCTGCAAGCTGCGATAAGTGCACTGGTCTAGTCCACTTTTAAACGAACCGTCGGCGTTGTGACACTCTTCATACTTAATCACGTCTGCCGTATGGTTAGTAATGATATCGAAAAATACTTTAATATCTTTTTTATGCGCAGTGTCAATCAAGCGCTTTAAATCGGCGTTACTGCCAAAGTGAGGGTCAATTTCGGTGAAGTCGACTATCCAATATCCATGGTGGGCAAAACCACCTTTCTGCACAGCTTTATTACGCAAAATAGGTGTCATCCAGATAGCGGTGATCCCCATAGATTTTAGGTAATCCAGTTTTTGTTCGATGCCCGCCATGTCGCCACCATGAAACGCCCATTTAGACGTTGTGTCGAGACCTCCGTGAGAGATCGATCCTTTTGGTGCCCCGCTGTCGTTACTTACATCGCCATTGTTAAATCTGTCTGGCATAACGAAGTAGAAGACGTCTTCGCGCACGTCGCGCTTTAAGTAACTACTTTGTGGCTGTGCCGCATTGTTGTTCTCGCCACTGTTCGTCGCACCGCTGTTAGGGTCTCTATTGTTAAGAGATGGGCTGCAAGCAGTTAACGCAAGCAATATTGCGGTAAAGGCCATTGTCATTTTAGATGTTTTTTGAATCATTAACCTGTTCCTTAGTAGGTTAAAACTGAGCAGTAATATTTTGAGCTAGCGCTTCGTCATCAAACTCGGCCATACCGCTAATTCCCATTGCACCCACTACTTTGCCTGCCTTATCTTTTACAGGTACACCACCCGCCATACCTGTGATGCGAGGGTCGGTCCAAAAGTTAATGGTTTTGCTCGTTTCTTTTGCCCACGCAGCAAGCTGACTGGTTTTTTGCCTGTCTCTGGCTGCCGTATAAGCCTTGTTCTGCGCTAGTAGACAGGTTTGCGGGCTAGTTTCATCCATACGAGAGAACGCGATAAGCTCACCCACACTGTCTACAACAGCAACGGCAATGTGTTGATTGTTTTCTTGCGCCCAATGAATGCTATCTGTAATCATTGATTGAGCTTGCGTTAAAGAAATAGAACCCATCATGGTAACTCCACCCCTTTTGCACTTACGTACAATGCGTACCAGTCTTCCCGAGTAAGCGTCACGGTAACGGCTTCTGCACTTGCTTTAATACGCTTGGGGTTTGCCGAACCAACAATTGGCTGAATGTTGCTGGGGTGGCGCATTAACCAAGCCAACACGATTGCGTCGGGCGATACACCATATTTTTGCGCTAAGGTCGCAACGAGTTTTTTAGTCGCTTCTTCTTGCGCAGTTAGCGTGGCGGGTGCTCCGGTATATTTACCCTGGCTTGCTGGCCCCCACGACTGCATTTGAATGTTGTTTTGCTTTGCGTATTGAAGTGTGCCCGCTGTAAAGTTCACATGCTGCCCATCTGGGTTACCGACATAAATACCTTCATCCACAAAGCCTAAGTTAGTAAGACTCATCTCAACCTGATTCGCAATAAGCGGCTGATTAATATAGTGATTAAGATGCTGCATTTGTACGCCGCTCATATTCGACACGCCAAAGTGCTTAACCTTACCGCTATCAAACAAGGCATCAAATGCAGCGGCAACCTCCTCTTCTTCCATCAATGGGTCTGGGCGGTGCAGCAAAAGCAGGTCGAGATATTCCGTATTTAATCGCGAAAGCGTGTTTTCAACAGAAGTGACAATCCAGTCTTTCGAAAAATCGTAACGTTTGGGCCCGTGTTCATCTTCAAAACGAATCCCACATTTAGACTGAAGCACTATCTCTTCCCGTAAGTTAGGGCGTGCTTTTAACACTTCACCAAATGCTTGTTCTGCTTTACCCATTCGGTATATATCAGCATGATCGAACACGGTAATACCGGCTTCTAGCGCAGCATCGACCGCCGCAAACGCATGCTGGATTTGATCTTTGGTTAATGGGTTAAAGTCCCACTCTCCACCAATAGCCATACAGCCGTAAACCAGCTGACTGGCGTGTGAAATGTACTGATTTAGAGGAAGGTTTTTCATATACACCGCTCGCAAAAAAGAATTAATAAAGGCCTTTCGGATAGCTCAAGTTTACGCTTGCAGTTACCACCTTTCAGCGCACAATAGCGAAATCATTATTCTTTATAGCGAATAGCTGTATTCCATATATAATCACTAACTCTACATTTTCTGATGTGACGTTGCTCAAGACGCAGTTTTTCGAGCATGTTGTGAATATTTATCTCCGATTTAATCTCGTGTAAAAAGTAACTAGCCAATGAAACCACATAAAAAAGTCGAGCGATTGATGCTGTTTAGTGCGGTAGCAGAAACCTTAAGCTTTGGTGCTGCGGCAGAGAAAATGCAGATATCGAGGGGCTACCTGTCGGAGCAAATAAGGGAGCTTGAACTTGCGTTAGGCGTAAAGTTGCTGCAGCGCTCAACACGCCAAGTAAGTCTTACCAACGAAGGTAAACAAGTGTACGCCGATACACAGAAGATTAATCGCAGCGTGGTAGAGCTAGAGCAAAATTTAGTACGTGAGCAAACGCAGCTGGAAGGAATAATCGCCATTACGGCGCCGAATATGTTTGCGCACTACTTGTTAAGCGAACTGTGTTTTTCCTTCTCGCAGCAGCATCCTGATGTTTCGTTCCATTTAGATACCAGCTATCAAAGGCACGACTTAAACCGAGGTCATTTCGACTTGGCGTTTCGCTCTACTAACAACCCGCCGCAAGATATGGTGGCCAAGCCATTATTTACTTATAGCCACACCATAGTTGCAGCACCGCAATACCTTAAGCAAGCCGGCACACCCAAAGTGTTGAGCGATTTAGATGCGCACCAGTGCTTTTGCGGCCCCGACCAAGATAACTGGCTCATAAACGGTAAGCGCACAGCGGTTAAAGGCTGGTTAAAACTTAATGATAATCTGGCGCTCATTCAGCATGTGCTGGAAGGCCGCGGCATTGCAAGACTGCCAAGCTATGTGGCGAAAAAGCATAGTAAGGCGGGTGAACTGGTCGCGCTTTTTGAAGAAATTAAGCCGGGGTCGACACCGAGTGTGCCTCCAATAAAAAGCACCAGTCAGCTGTTTATTGTGCACCCACAGCGTCCCCATCAATCGCTAAGAATAAAAGCCTTTTTAGACACAGTTAAACAAGCACAACACGAAGGTTATTTTAGCGGATAAGTACTCAAACTGTCAGCGCTTACCTGCCGCTATTCACGTGCGTAGTGAGTAGCAATAAGACTTGAAAGCTTCGCTTAGGCTTTTCATTCCTTGGCGTACTATTATCGACGTTAAAGGGTAAATCAAACAGGCTGATAAATATTATCCCAGTAGTCATCAAGTATCTTCACAGCATCGTTAAGCGCCCGCGCCACAAAAATATCGCCGTATTGTTCGACTAGCTCCATGTCCACCAGCTTATTAATAGCGTCAGTAACGTCGAAATCGAGCGCACAATCAAGCTCTTCTGAAAAGTAACTTTCTATTACACTATCGAGCGTTGCTAATGTCATTCCACCAGCGGCAATCTCGCGCTCTGCACGCACCGCGCAGAATGCAGCACCACCTTCTACAGACACTTCACTACATTTCAGCAAAAATGTATAAGCCAACAAAGCTTCTTTGCAGTCCTCTTCCTCTGCTGCATCAATTAACGTATGAAACACGCCTGCATTATTGTCTAAATTTTTAAAATAGAGGTTGTCAGACAAGGCTTTCATAAACCTGATTTTTCTGTTTTTAAACTTTGTCCATTCCTTAAAGATAAAGCTGCCGAATACACCCATGCCAATACCAAAAGTTATTAGGCTTTGCTTAGTCAATTCCACTTCATCGTCTTTAAAGCCAAGCCAAAAGGCCAGAAAAGATGCCATGAGAAGTAGCGAGGCGCCTAACTTAGTCACTAGCACCACGGTGCCACCTATTGCCGCCGATGCACTAATGATCAACTTATCTAGTGGACGCATTTTGACTTCGCTATTGGGAAACAGCATCTCCAAGTCTGCTTTAGGTACGTTTTGGAAAAGCTTTACTATGGTGGAGCCAGGTTTAAAGGTGACTGGCGTATGCCCTTTCTCTTTGAAGTAGGCTTCATCTTTAAAAGTGATATAAACGGCCACTTTGTCGTAGTTGGTAAATGACACCTGCTTTTTTCGCAACCCGAAAAAAGTACGCAGCGTTTCAGTTTTTACCGACTCACCCCGTCGATAAAACACCACATCTTCAAAGTCTTCGAAGCTAACCGCTAGGCGCACTTTAAACAGCGACTCTTCGTTTAATGCTGCTTCTAAATCTTTGTTTGTGACTTTTTCAAAATTGGCTGCGTTTAATAGATTGGCAAACGCACTCGAAAACGCCTTTTGGCTTTGCTTCCTAGTAGCTTCACTTGAAGGTGTAAGATCGCGGGTGTCTTTGTTTGGATCAAAGTCGTTATAGCTATCTTTCAGACCCTCAAGTTGCTCATGATATTGATAGTGTATGCGATTAACGAGCAATGTTGAGAACGTACGAAAAAGAGTCCTCTCTTGCACAATTACGTTTTCACACAATCTACTAACATCATGTTTGCGAAATGGGATAAAGCGTTCTAATGGCATCGAGTGGTCTTATTAGTTCGAATGTTTCTTGTTAGATAAAAATAGTTACCGTACTGTAACAATGAAAACAACCACTTATAAATAAATTAAGCCTAATTGATAATGCCTTAGACATAGGCTTCGCCTAATATCTAAACGACATAAATGTTAAATATAGTTAACATAGACTACACTAATTCTTAATTATACTTGTAATTTTCGGAGACGTTATGTTCGTATCAAGTTCTCGATACAATAATGACATTTCGGCTCTTAGGGACGAAAGCCAAGGCTTGCTTGGTACGCTGGATGCGTTCAAAAACACAATGGCCTATGCCATCTATAGTACCGATGGACAGTGCACATTTGCCTCTCCCGTATTACTTTCCATTTTGGATTACTCAAATTCAACCGCAACGTCGTTTTCCCATGCGGCAATGCGCGTTGAAGGTGTTGAACCTGAGTCACAGTACAAATCGTTTTGGCAACACTTGGTCAATGGCGGCAGCTTTAGCGACACGGTTGCAAGAAAATCGGCGTTAGGTGAAACGAAGTGGCTTAAGGCAAGCTACGTAGCGGTGAATAAGCATGGCGTTACAGAAATTCATGCCATTTACCACGATATCACTGAACATGAAAATGCTTATTTTGCCGGTAAAGCAGCGACGGACGCACTAAACAAGTCGATGGCGGTAATTGAGTTTCATCCTGATGGAACAATTATCACGGCAAATGAGAATTTTACTGCAACAGTGAAATACAGTTTGGCCGACATTCAAGGTAAACACCATCGCATGTTCTGTCGCGATAAGTTTTATCAAGAAAATCCTAATTTTTGGGATAACCTTGCCCGGGGTAATTTCTCTTCAGGCCAGTTTGAGCGCGTAGATGCGCACGGTAACGCATTGTGGTTGGAAGCAACGTACAACCCCGTGTTTGACGCTTCGGGCCGAGTAGTAAAAGTTATTAAATTTGCATCTAACATTACCGATGCAATTAACGAAAAGAATGCAATCGCACAGGCGGCGGAACTCGCAGTATCAACGGCAGAAGAGACGTCTCAAATTGCCCATGAAGGTGCCTCGTCACTTCAACGAAGCGTTGAGATTTTCAATACAGCCATGTTAGAAGTTGAGCAAACCAATCAACTTATGCACGAACTGAGTGAGCAATCGCTAAAAATTGAAACCATTGTGACAACGATTAGTGGCATTGCTGAGCAAACCAACCTTTTAGCACTAAATGCCGCTATTGAAGCTGCACGTGCAGGCGATCAAGGTAGAGGATTTGCTGTAGTAGCAGATGAAGTGAGGCAGCTAGCGCAACGTACCAGCGATTCGACTGTGGAAATTGAAAGTGTAGTGGCAGAGAACAGAAAGCTTGCTGACAAATCCACGAAGAAAATGGCAGGCGTTAAAGACAGTGTTGACCAAAATAGTCAACAGATTGCGCAAGTGCAAAGCATTATTGATGAAATTCAAAAAGGCGCATTGAATGTATCTGAAACTGTATCAGGTATTCTACGCTAGCAGTCATGTTAAATTAGTAAAAAGGGCTGTTGTATCATCAACAGCCCTTTTTTTTAAACCCGCTTTTTCACACAAACGATTTTTCGCGTACGCATACGTACAAGCCTAGCACCGTTTAATTGTGGGGGTTATTTTGCGTGCACCACGCTAGCAATCTGCTGCTGTTGAATATTCAGGTATTTCTTGATGCTGTCCCCGTTCTTGCCATATTGATCAACAAACGCAGCGACAGATAGTCCGTTACACGTCATGTCCTGTGCTACGTACTTTTTATCTAGCGCAGATTCTTTAATTTGTTCATGTAGCTTCCACTTGTTCCCGGTAGCGGCAGCAACGCAAAGGTTAGAGGTGACCGAATCGTCGGTAGGCTTAAATTCTACAGAAGCTAAAGCACTTCCGGTGAACACAGAGGTAAGAGCAACAATAGCGATAGCAGTAATACGTGATTTCATAGCATGATTTCCTTATTGGGACATGAAGTTACGTTGTTGTGGCGTTACGCCTTGGCCACACTCATATTCACTATTACAATCACTGCGCCAACTTTACAAAGCTATTTAAATTCAAAAACTTAACTACAAACCCAGAAATAAGCACCCGCTAGAACAGTAAACGAAATACGACCTTTCAAGATAATTCGCCAAATAGTAGTATTTTTGACCACTGCGTTCTATCTGAGCCTATCGTCGTCTAAAATTTCGTTTTATTGAGCGATAAAACACACTGCTTACCTTATTTGGCTTAAATAAAAAATTGTCTTAGCTTACAATGCGCTGATGACTTATCCCGTTCCAGCTAAACAGGTTGAAACCCTGTACGAAATTAAGAAAAGCAAATTCATTGCTTGTGCCGGCTTTGCAAATTCTCGTGAAAGTGCAATGGCGCTTTTAGATAGTGTGAAACAACGGTATCCCGACGCCAGACACCATTGCTGGGCTTATGTTTTTGGCAACCCTAACTCGCCAAGTAGCGCGGCGATGGCTGATGACGGCGAGCCTAGCGGCACTGCCGGTAAACCCATATTAAATGTACTCCAGCACAAAGATATCGGCGACATCATGATTATTGTCACGCGTTATTTTGGCGGAATTAAATTAGGTGCGGGGGGATTGGTAAGGGCTTACTCGGCTGCAGCACAGCAAGCCATAGATGCTCTTGAGGTAAGACAAGAGATAAAGCTGGAAGCGCTTAGCGTAGACATCGATTTCAAACATGAGCAGTTTGTACGTCACTTGGTAGAGCAAGCTCAAGGTAAAATTGCGAACTGTAACTATGGAAGCAGCGTGGTAATAAATGTTGAGCTACCTTTAGATGCACTTCAAGACTTTAAAAAGCAGATGGCCCCATTGCTTTTTCAGTGTCAGTTGAAAACGAGTAAGTCCTAGAAAACAATAAGCAAGTGATAAAATTAGGGCTAGCTTTTGATGGTTTCTATATGTAAATAAAAAAGGCTCTGAAAACCACCAGAGCCTTACCTTTTAATCACACATAACTAGGGCCTGTTAACCTTATCCTTTAAAGGTGCCTCGAATGGGGTAGTTGTTATCTGGGTTACGTATAAACTCCAAGCCTGATACAAGTTGCTCTAAGTCAGGGCGCACAAACGGCGCGTTTGCTATTTCAGCAATATGAATGTCGTTTTTTTCATTCACTACAAATAGCGCAGGTTCAGCAAAATTGTGGTCGGTTTCTTTATCTGAACGCGGCTTGGAGATGTATAGCCCAAGTTTTTCCATATCTTCTTGCGAGAGACCGTAAGCAATAGGGAACGTAATCGACAGGTCGTCTAGATGCTCATCGAGCTGTGCTTTGCTGTCACCACTTACAGCCACCAAATCAATATTGAGCTCACGTAGACGACCTTTATAATCTTCTAATTTGTTCAGGAATTTAGTACATATTGGGCAGTGTTTACCGCGATAAACAACCACCATTTTCCAATCACATCCCTCTTCTTTATTGGTAAGCGACACCGTTTCCCCTGTCGATAGGGTTGCTGAAACATCGGGAAATGTCGTTGCTGGATGCATTTTTTGCGTATACATAAAAACTCCTTAAAGTCGGTTTAATCCTTCAAAGTACAAGCGAGATCGCGATAAACTGCTTTGTACAGATACACATCAAAGTAAAATTCTATACGTTGTACCCAACTTTCAGATCGTTTATTTGAACAATTGTTCAAATTTTTATTATCTTTCCTCTCGCGTTTTCTATACCAGCGACAGACACAAAAAAAGCAGCTCAATTGAGCTGCTTTTATTTTTTAGCCAAGTAACGGAAACCTACAAACGTAGACCTTTACTGTCGTTATCACAAAAACGAAGGTCTTCTTATCGAGACCGGTTCGCATGAGTCTAATAAAGTCTTAGTTCACATAGCCTTCATTAGCTTTCACTGTAAGTGGGTGATAGCCCGGTTTCGCTTCTTCAAATGCGCGTTTAGCAAACGCCTTGCCTTCAGGTGTTTTTGATAGCTCGCGATAAAGGGGCCTAACAAGCTTATTGCGCCCTATCGACACCAAGTAGCTATACAAACGATCATAGGCAGGCTGATAGTTATTCTCTACTGCGATCATCAACCAGCTATGAGCAATTTCGTTGTTTTTAGTCGAGGTGAGTGAAAACGCTGAATCTAGCTCAGCCAGCTTTGCGCTGCTTAGCGATTCGGGCATGTTGTTTAGAAAATATAGCCACTCGTGTACAGTCCACTGCGCGGTTTCAATATCCGCCGCTTTCACGTCGCCAGAAAGCCAAGCGCTTCGTGTGTCATCGATTTTAGTGAACGCATCAGATTCTGGCTGTGGCGCTCCCTCGGGAATGCCTGGTTCAAAAATCCACGTTTGGATGCGCTCCGCGTCTAGCTTATCTGGATACTGCTTTAACAAGGTATCATCTAAATAAGCAATAAACGTGTCGGTAGTAATGCTCTTAAAAGCAAAGTCTTTAAAGTACTGCATTAAGAAAGCATCAAAGTTTTCTCGGCCAATCTTTTGTTCAATTTCACGTAAGAAAAGTGCGCCTTTTTCATAGGGAATATTTGAGAAAACATCGTCCGGATTGCGACCACGAAGGTCAATAGCCAGGATCTCATCATTTTCCTCTAATGCAGCAACATCATTCTCCAGGTCTTGATAACCGAGCACCGCTTCTTTTTTGAAACGATCGTGACCGTAGATCATTTCCATAATTCGGTAAGTTAAGTAGGTTGTGAAGCCCTCGTTTAACCACAGATCACGCCATGTTGCATTTGTTACTGTATTCCCAGACCAGCTGTGCGCCAGTTCATGAGCAATCAATGAAACCAAGCTTTTATCACCAGCAATGACCGTTGGGGTGATAAACGACAAACGAGGGTTTTCCATACCACCAAACGGGAATGACGGCGGTAGAATTAATAGATCGTAACGGTCCCACTGGTAAGGTCCATAGGTTTCTTCTGTTACTTCTAACATCGCCTCAGTGTCTTCAAATTCTTTCGCTGCACTTTCAAGTAACGCAGGCTCAGCATACACACCGGTACGCTCACCCATGGCTTTAAATTCTAAATCACCTATAGCCAACGCAATAAGATACGAAGGGATAGGCTGCGGCATGGTGAACTCATATTCACCATCGCGCTCGGTGGTAGGATCGTTTGACGCACTCATCACCGCCAACAGCGCTTCAGGTGTCTTAATGGTCGCGTCATAGGTTACGCGTACTTGCGGTGAGTCTTGAAGCGGAATGAAGCTTCGCGCGTGAACCGCTTGCGCTTGGGTAAACAGGAACGGGTGCTTTTTACCTGCAGTTTGCGCTGGCGTTAACCATTGTACGCCAGACGCTTCAGGTGAGGTTGAATACGCAACCGTTACTGCGTTTGCGGAACTAGGTAACGTAATAGTAAGAGGTGTACCTAAATCAGGGTCAACCTCTCCCATTTCAAAAGGAACACTTTCACCGTCTACGGTAACACTTTGAATGTCTAATGCTCGCGTATCTAACACCAATGTGTTGTTGTCGGGCTTTTCACGCTTTACATCAAGCGTTACGTCGCCAACAAGCTGCTTGGTCTCAAAGTTTGCAGTTAAGTTTAGGCTGAGATGGGTCACCCGAATCTCATTGGGGTTCGCGAAGGAGTGATAATCTACCCCAGAGGCAATAGCCGCGTCAGCTTGGCTTGCTACTGCAACATTTTGTGCTTCAGTGTCTGAAGTCGAGCGTACGCTGACGGCTTGCTCTTTGTCTGTCTTGGCTGCGTCTACATTGCTGTTGTCGCTGCATGCGAACAAAACAGGCGCGCATACGAATGTAGCCAGTAATCCGTATTTTTTCATATAACTTCCTAAAGGATGATTGATACGATCTCAGTGTATCAATCTGTTATATGACTGGCGACTCTAATTCGAAGAGCTGCGTTGTAACTGCGCTATATTTCGAAAAGCAGTAAGGGTTAACGTGAATAAGTGCAGGATAGCTACGCCATCTGACGAAGACGTAGCTATCCGACAAGGGCATTAACTATCTGCGTTAACCGCTGACTCGTTTGCCGTTTAATTAAGCAAGGCTAATATCTACTTCAATGTTACCGCGGGTCGCATTTGAGTATGGGCATACTTGATGCGCAGTTTCCACCAAGCCTTGCGCTTGTGCTTTGTCCATATCGCCCAAATCTACCGTCAGTTTTACTGCAATAGCAAAGCCTTGTTCAATAGGTCCAATTGCAACGTTGCCAGTTACACTAATGTCATCGGCCAGCTTAATTTTTTGCGATGCAGCCACATGCTTAAGTGCACCGATAAAGCACGCCGAATAGCCCGCTGCGAACATTTGTTCAGGGTTCGTCCCTTCTCCACCTGCACCGCCCAATTCTTTAGGTGTAGAGAGTTTAAGGTCTAGCTTACCATCACTTGATTTCGCTGTTCCTTCACGACCACCTGTTGCTGTTGCACTTCCGGTATAAACGACTTGTTGAAGTTTATGCATAGTTACTCTCCTCATAGGTTTATTTAAACAACTACTTTGCATGCAAAATAAATTATCACCAAACCAACTTGCAGATCAAGTGCTTTGTATGCAAAATATTATTATTAAGAAAAAGCCGTATCGATAAGGGTTAAGCGTCATGTCAGAATTATTGAAGTTGGAAAATCAGCTTTGCCACCGTTTTTATACGCTGTCGAATGCATTCACTCGTGCTTACCGCCCCCTTCTTAAAGCGCTGGATATCACCTATCCTCAATATGTGACTTTAATGGCGCTTTGGGAAGATGACGACATTACTATTGCCGAGCTTTTAGAGAGAACGGCCATAGACGGTGGTGCTATGTCGCTGATTCTTAAAAAGCTACAAGACAAAGGCTTCTTAGTTGTCACTAAAGATAAAGCCGACAAACGCGTTAAGCGCGTTCAACTCACTGAAACGGGCAAGAAGAAGAAAGCCATAGCAGAAGACGTGCCTGCGCAAATGCTCTGCAAGCTCAATGGCATGACTGCAGATGAAAGCCGTACGTTAAAAGTCCTACTAGACAAATTAGGCGGCTGTTTCGAGAATGCAGATTTAAACCAGTCCGGATAGATAATCACCACTCAGCCCTACATTCCCACGCTTTGCTAGGAAACTTGCCAGCGCCTTGTGAGTGGGCAATTATCTATGCGTATTGGTATTTTAACCTCTTTTTGTAATCTGATTGTCATCAGATTTTTGACGTTTTCTGTTATTATTTTCGCATTGAGCGAACAAGTGTGCGCTATAATTGTCCTAATGGACGTAGTAGGGAAAATGCTGAACTGCGCGCATCAATTGAAAGCGCTAGTCGCTGAAATGATCGCATGTCTTATCGAGAAAGTGCGACAAGAGGCTTTAAGGGCATTTACTACCCATTATTCTTAGAAATAAAAAAACAGGAGCTGTGATGATCCAAGAACAGATTCAGACACAGGCTGTGCCGCAATCAAAAAGCATTCCTGCAAAAGCCTACTCTGTACTGGAAGAGTGGCTGAACAGTATTAGTCATGGGGTTGGCTTTATTGCTGCTATCGTGGGTTTAGTATTTATGTTGTATCGAGCGGAAGATACGCTCGCGTTAACCACTGCAGCTATTTATGGCTCTACACTCATTCTGGTGTTTTTAAGCTCAACCCTTTATCACGCCATTTCCCATCAAAAGGCAAAGGGATGGCTTAAGCTATTTGACCACAGCGCAATATACTTATTGATAGCAGGTACTTACACACCATTGCTACTGGTTTCGATTGGTGGCGTGTTGGGTATTACTATGACCGCAATTATCTGGAGCTTGGCAATTGGCGGCGTGGCGTTTAAGCTCGTCGCGCAGCACCGTTTCCCAAAGGTATCCGTGATGACTTATTTGCTGATGGGATGGATTGCACTGGGTCTTATCTACCCTCTTTATGTCGCCCTTCCCGGTGCTGGCCTATGGTTATTGGTAGCAGGCGGGCTGTGTTTCAGTGTAGGCGTGTGCTTTTACGTGGCAAAAAAGGTAAAGTACACCCATGCAATTTGGCACATGTTCGTGATTGGCGGATGTAGCTGCCACTACTTTTCAATTTATTATTTTGTCGTTTAACAAAAGGCCCAAATTAAGCTGCTATGCCAAAACCATGTAAAAACTTATGCTAACAAACAAGCAAGACGCCGAGAAAAAGGAAAACAGCACTACGTTGACACCAGGTATTGCGTGGTTTTCACTACACGCAGGACAAATATGCTTGGGTAAAAAGCCCGTTGAAAGTGACTTTGAACGCCTTAAGTCACTGGGTGTTACCCATATTGCAACGGTACAAACCAGTGAAGAGAACGCACCGGTTATTCGTGATCGTTCAATAGCAGCTGGGTTAGAGTGGCTTTGGGTTCCTTTTTTACACCCGTCGTCAGAGTCCCCCACCGAAGACGTACACCTTCACCAATACCTTCATGAACTATCTCAAATGTTGACCGAAGGAGCGAAGATATACTTACATTGCGATGGCTCACAGCACCGCTGTAGCCTTTTGTTCTATGCACTTTGCCACTATTGCCGTGTTCCATCTAATAGCGCTTACAATGCGCTGCACAGCTTTGGCGCTAGTGCGGCAAATAACCTTAAGAGATCCGAACTCACTTGGGCAGCAGAATTAGGGCATATTGCACCTAAAATGTAGGCCAATAAAAAGCGCGCCTTCGTTATCAACGTTCATTAACGAAGGCACGCGTGCTATTTTAACAAAGCAAAGCGTTCATAAGTGCGCCGAGCTTATTTATTTAAAACTGATAAATATTAGCGTTGGTGAGAAGTTTATTCGCGTCTATTTTTTCTTGAACACAGCGCACTATATCAGCACGAGTAAATACATAAATTCGGTCTTTGCGCTCGCGGCTCTCGTCCATCTCAAAATCTTTCAGCACCATGCTGATATGTTCATTTTCCGGCAGACCGCGTAAGCCTGACCCAAATCTGCATAAGGTCTCGCTCATGCCCGACTCAAAACCGGCCAGAAACGTTTTGTAAGCTTGCTGCTGCTGCGCTTTACGCGCCTCCATTTGTTTAGTCTGCTCTTTTTCAATTGCTTTAAGCTCATCCTTCATGCTTTTTTCTTTCGCTTCTAATTGCTTAAGCTGCTCTCCAGACTGCTCTTTTTGCGCGAGTAATTCTTTTTTTCGCGCCTCGTCAGCGTGACGCAATTCAAAGGTAATATCTCGCAGTTCACGCTCTACTTCTCTTGCTTCCCAGGCAAGTTCACGCTGCATGTTGCGCAAGTCGCGTAAGCGACTATTGTTGTCAGCAAACGCCTGAGAAAAACGATGGCTGGTTTCTTCTGCGTAAGCTTCCCACTCTCTGGCTGCTTCAAACACAATGTCATCAACATCACTAAACGAATTTGCAGACGGAACTGGTGGTGCAGGCGGTGCAGGTGGTACGGTGGCAACTAATCCTTCTACCAGCGTTTCTATCTCTCGTACCCAGTTACCGCTTTGGCCTCTTACTGAAAAAGTAAATACCGCCCCCTGCCCAGCAAGATAGCTGGTTTCAATTTGACTCACTCTCCAAGAATCAGTTGCGGCATTTTGTCGTAAGGACGTTTTGAGTACCCCAGACATTATTTCTAATTCATTCGATAGCGTGTCATATTTTTGCGCACTTTGTGCGTTCGCAAGACCACCAGCAGCAGAGCAAAGTAGTAAAGCAGTTAATAAACGTTTCATAATTTCACCTAATTACATTAATCATCTAGCGACGACTGTGGATTGTTTGTTTCATACGGCATGGTTAATGGCACTTCAGAACGCCTGTTAGGTAAACTTACCGCGCTGTACCCTATTTCAATGTCATCAATTTCATCCTGTAGACGCGTAAATTGGCGTGCATAGAATCTTTGATCGTCAATACGCTGCTCGTTGATAAATTTAATAAGCTCGGCAAAGTCGTGTTTGCGCTCTTCTCTACTCGACGCTAATAAGTACTTAGTAAGCTCTGCACTGCTTTGTTGCTGCTGTGTAGATAGCGCCTGAGCGTATTCTTTGAATAGTGTTTGGTTTGCTTGTTGATAGAAATCACGTTGCTCACCTAAAGCTTTAGCAACTTCCTGCGTAACGCGCTGCTCAACCATTTCATCCACTGTGTTGGCGCTTTTGTTTGAAAACGTAAGCGCTATACCGTTATCGCTATACGACAGCTTTGCGCCTGTGAGTACGGCTAACAGCGCACAGGCCGACATGGCCATGGCACACGCTGGCAAGCTAAACCAAGACGACAGCGAACGTGGTTCATCTTTCTTAAAAAAGGTCTGTTCTTTGTCCCACTGGGGAAGTGCCGGAGCAACGAAGCTTGCTCTTGCGCTGTTCAAACGGGCGCTATTTTCTACCGCCTGCGCAAATTCAGCATCTGCTTCGCACAACGCGTTAAACTGCTTTTCTTGCTCGCTATCAAGCGAGTTGTCCAGATAAGCTGAGAATAAGGCTTCTTTGTCATATAAGGTCATTATTCCAACTCCAACTTCAATTTTGCTAAGGCAGCGTAAAGTCGCGACTTAGCGGTATTTACTGAGATATCCATTTGCTGTGCAATTTCTTCGAACGTGAAGTGGCCGAAGAATTTCAATTCCACCACAGCTTTTTGGCCTAAAGGTAAAGTCTGCATAGCCTGCGTTAACGCTCTACTCTCTCGGTCGCTATAAAGCTGCATTTCTGGGCATGGTGCACCGCAAGGCGGCGCCTGTATGTCGTCAATGTCTGAATGCGGCTTTCGCTTGCGATACAGCTCAACACAGCGGCAGTGGGCAATGCGATAGAGCCAACTTTTAAAACTGCCCTCACCTTTAAAACAGGCAAGACTGCGAAACACAGAGATAAAAATCTCCTGCATTAAATCTGCTGCATCATGGCTATTCCCTGTCATTCGAATACCGTATTGATACATAGCGGTTTCGTAGCGAGATATAAGCGTAAACCACGCTTTTTTATTACCCTTTAATGCCTGTTCCACGAGTTTTTCATCTCGTTTATTAAACACGCCGTTCCCCGTTTTTACGCTCTGTTTTTTTACTTAACCATTAAGTCGATAGGCTTTGCAAAAAAGTTTGTTTAATTGATAAATAAATTGTCATTTAGGGAATAACGCCAATGAAACTGTGCTTTAAGCGATAGATGAAGAACTTCTTTGGGGTTGGTGCACAAGACAATAATTGATGTCAGCAATAAAAAAGCGGCTGAACCTACAGGCTCAACCGCTTTAGCTAAATATGAAAGGTAGCGCGCTCAGCGCCAAGCTTATTTTAACGTGGGAATAGGCAGCAGTGGCGAGATAATTTCACCAATACGACGAAACAGCTGCATACGCGTCGTGCCTGAACGCCATACTAAGCCAATCTCACGAAATCCCTGCTCTTCAGCGGGGAAGCTCTTAAGACCTGTGTGCTCAAGAATAGACTGGTTTATCGCAAGTTCAGGTAAAAAGGTGTAGCCCATTTTGCTATTCGCTAATTGCACCAAGGTATACAAGCTGCTAGCCGCTACGCTGCTAATTTGGTCGCTGTGCTGAAGATTGCACGCACTTACCGCATGCCCGGTCATACAGTGCTCTTGCTGTAGTAAGAAAATACTCTTTTTCGGCAAGGTTGAAATGTCGACAGGATTAGGTAGTTGCTCAGCAATATCTTTGTGCGCAATAAGATGGAACGGGTCATGCCCTAAGACCATCTGTTTACACCCTGGTGTTTCCATTGGCAACGCTAGAATAAGTAAGTCTAATCTGCCGTCGGTCAATTGCTGTAGCAACTTCTCCGTCGTGTCTTCCTGCATTTCCAAGTTGATCTCGGGTAAAAATGCAGAAAACGCTCCCATCATTCCTTCAAAAAGAAACGGCGCAATGGTTGGAATAACACCTAATTTTAAGGTGCCTCGCTGCCAATTGCCTGCGTTTTGCGCATACTCAACCAGCTCTCCCGCTTCCTGAAGTAGCACTTTACTGCGTTCAACGATATCTAGTCCCAACGATGTAAACACAAAGGTTTTATGTTCACGCTCAAGAAGTTGGCTTCCGAAGTGCTCTTCAAGGTTCTGAATGGCCGTACTCAATGTTGACTGACTTACGTTACAGCGCTGTGCAGCACGGTGAAAATGTTGCTCTTGATGTAGCGTCACCAAATAGTGCAGGTGCTTAAGATTAGGCCATTTCATGGGCATCTCACAATTATTTAAAAAGGGATTAAAAAATATTGGATTAATCTAACATAAAGATTAAATAGCGCCTAGGGTTGATACCCATGGTTAACGAGAGCGATCTTCTATTATTCACAGCTGTACATATACAACATCCTAAAAAAGAGGTAGATAATTCTGTTTATTGTGCAATCTATAAGAAGCTTTTGAGAATTTGACATTTCCCGCTGGAAAGCCCCAATAAGTAGCGTTAGGATTAAATTAAAGCGTTATACGCAACATATTTTTACAGCGAAGTAAGACCCGCTCTTGTATCATTCAGTCAATAGAGCGATTAACTATTGAGGGCAGTATGAAAGGACATTATAAGAACATTTTATGTGTATTAAGCGACTCTCATCGTCAAGATGATACGGTAGCCCAAGCACTCCATATCGCCAAAGCGCACCAAGCCTCGCTTACCATTATGCTTTCGCTAGAATCTTTGCCGCCCAACGCCAGTATGGTCATGGAGTCTTTCTCTTATGTTGATTCTCAGCAAACCATGGAAACCCAAGCCCAGCATTGGTTAAAAGAACAAGCGGAAAGCTGGGGAAAACACTATCCTGTGTCTACCGCGGTAACGGTAGGTCAGCCGCTTATTGACGTTGTGCGTTATGTAAAAAAGAACAATATCGATCTAGTAATTAAACGGGCAGAAGAGAGCTTTCTAGATAAGTTATTCGGAAGCTTAGATATGCGTTTATTCCGCAAATGCCCTTGCCCGGTTTGGATCATTAACCACAAGCCTCGCAGTCAGTACAAAAACGTAGTTGCAGCACTGGATTTGAACTATCACTATCCTCAGCATGAAGTGTCTATTAGGCGCGATCTTAATCGCGACATTTTGCGTCACGCAAGCCAAATAGCCTTGCTAGAATTTGCACAGCTGCACATTGTCCACGTTTTCGATGCGGTTCCTGAAAACATAGCAAGAGACGGGTTTATATCGGTTGATAACGACAGAATGGAAACCGATCTTGCAAAAATCCATGCCGAGCGTGAATCGGAACTAGACAAATTGCTTGAAGAACTAGGCAATGAATTGGATGACAATGTATTAGAGTATTTGAAACCTCAGAAGCATATTGTTCACGGTTACCCTCGAAGAGAAATTGCAGCCACAACCACATCCCTTGATACCGACATTATTGTTATGGGCACAGTGGCACGTTTAGGTGTGCCTGGCTACATCATGGGCGACACCGCAGAAGAAACTATCCATCAGCTTAAGTGTGCCGTTGTGGGTGTTAAACCCCGTGGCTTCGAAACGCCTATCTCTATTGATTAGGTTATTAACTCAACAAACAAAAAGGCCGTGCTTCACTTCAAGCACGGCCTTTTTTAATTCTTTTCGCTTAATACGAACGTTTGTAAGCGCTGTGTTTTACGCTACGCCAAACGACGCTTTAAGAATGTAGAAGAAAATAATCGAGAGGATTGCGCCTGCAGGCAACGTAACAATCCACGATACGACGATATTTCTCACAATGCCTAGGTTAAGCGCTGATACACCACGCGCCAGACCTACACCTAGTACCGCTCCTACAAGCGTTTGGGTAGTCGAAATAGGTAAACCCGTACCTGATGCGATAACTACCGTACACGCTGCAGCGAGTTCTGCTGCAAAACCGCGGCTTGGTGTTAAGTGTGTAATACCTTGACCAATGGTCTTGATAACGCGATGTCCAAATAGCGCAAGACCCGCAACAATACCTAAACCACCAAGAGGAAGGATCCAAGGTGCAAGCGTAGTGCTAGAGTTAATTTCGCCGCCACTACTTACTACGCTAACTACCGCAGCCAATGGTCCAATAGCGTTAGCTACATCATTTGAACCGTGGGCAAACGCCATACAACAGGCTGTTACTACCATTAGAAGTGCGAATACTTTCTCAACGTTAGCCGCCTGTAGGTCTGCATCTTCAGAACCGCTGAACTTCATACGGCCGATAAACCATTTACCCAAGAAGCCCAACGCTACGGCAATAGCAATCGCCAGCACATATCCGTTAACAGCGCTTAGCTCTAAACCAACGTGCTTAAGGCCTTTCTTGATAGTAACAAGCGACATCACAAAGCCCGCTAATGCCATATAGAACGGCACATAACGCTTAGCATTTGCAAACGGAGAGGCAGTTTGGAAGATGAGCTTGTGCGCGCTCATGAAAATAAGATAAGCAATGATGCCTGAAATAGCTGGGGTTACTACCCAACTACCAACAATACCACCCACTTTGTCCCATGCTACTGCGTCCATGCTGACGCCAGTGGCAGTAAAACCGATGATTGCACCGATAATTGAGTGAGTGGTAGATACAGGCCACCCCAACCATGACGCTACCGCAAGCCAGATTCCAGCTGCAAGTAGTGATGAGATCATGCCTAATACAAGGTATTCAGGTATGTCTATAAAATAGGTTGAGTCGATAATCCCTTTTCGAATGGTAGACGTTACTTCGCCACCTGCTAGGTAGGCGCCAGCAAACTCAAATATCATTGCAATGATAATGGCTTGTTTTATGGTTAAAGCTTTAGAACCTACTGACGTACCCATTGCGTTGGCAACGTCATTCGCTCCAATACCCCATGCCATGACGAAACCAACGCCGGCGGCAAGGATTATAAGAATTAGGCCATAACTTTCAAAAAATTCCACGGATAATCGCTCCCGATCTAAACGCGATTTAGGCTGGACGCTACTTGAGTAAGTAGCATGATCTCTTCACCACAAAGGCTAGAGAATGAAGTTAAAGACAAATTGTGTTTTATCATAAGGTTCGATTAAATTTTGCACGATCTGTTCTTGGCTGCGGCGCATGATAACGTAATCATGTTAGAAGCCATAGCGAAAATCACTGAAAAACGATAAAAGTATGCGGAATTATTTGAATGCGATGATAAATCCACCAAATATTTCAGTTTTATGACAAATAAATTTCACGAACTTTCATATTTGAATATTACTACGCAAAATAACACTGACCATTTGGACAGGTTTACGTCAAATCTTCCAGCTTTTGCTGCATATTTTCCAGCGGTGTATGTCTAACATCAGTACCGCGAGTGAGATAAACCACATATTCACACACGTTTTTACATCTATCACCAATTCGCTCTAACGAGCGCATTGCCCACAACACATCCAGCCAATCCTGCATGTCGTCAGTGCTTTTCTGCATTTCGGAGGTGGTATACGACAGCAGCCGTTTGTACTCACTGTCAATGCGGTTGTCTTGGTCATACACTTCTAACGCCGCAGCCTCATCCTGACGAGCAAAAGCGTCGAATGTGCCGCGCATCATGGCGGCCACGCGCTCCCCAATAAGTAACATGCTGCTCTTAATGGTATCTGAGCTCGGCAACTTATTGCGCGTTACTAGTTTGGCAATACGCTCGATTTCATCGCCCATTCGCTCTATATCGGTAATGGCTTTGGAAATGGTCATAATTAAACGCAGATCGCTGGCGGTAGGATGACGTTTTGCAATAATGCGCAAGCACTCTTCGTCAATTTGAATTTCCATGGAGTTAATTTTTAAGTCGTTCAACACCACTTTTTCAGCCAGAGCGGCATGATTGTGCTTTACCGCTTTTAACGTATCCACCAGCTGCTGTTCAACTTCGCCCCCCATGGTTAATACCGAGTTACGCAAGTTTTCCAACTCGATATTAAACGTACCCGAAATATGCGTGTTTAAGGCTACCTGTCGCATGGTGTTTTCTCCTCGCGGCGTAAGCATAACGAATAACGACAATCAATCGTGCCGCTACCTGTGGCAGAACTATCGTGACAAACCGCGACATCTTGCCAAATTGAAGCATTACGGCGCAAACCCATGTTAGAACACACACCTACTGCTACGTTATCCATATCGCCCCGTTATGTAGTCTTCGGTTTGCTTCTTCTCTGGCATAGTAAACAGCGTATCGCTGTCTGCATATTCTATCAGCCTGCCCTGATGGAAAAAGGCGGTGTAGTCGCTTACCCTAGCCGCTTGCTGCATGTTGTGCGTCACGATAATAATGGTGCATTGTTTCTTTAATGCATCCATCAGTTCTTCGATAAAAAGCGTGGTCAGAGGGTCAAGGGCCGAGGTGGGTTCATCAAGAAGTAGAATGTCAGGCTTCAACGCTAGTGCTCTTGCAATCACCAAACGCTGCTGCTGACCGCCAGATAAAACATGAGCGGATTCAAATAAACGATCTTTAACCTCGTCCCACAGCGCCGCCTGTTTCAGTGCGCTTTCCACCGCGTCGTCTAAGTGTCGACGAATTTTAACGCCTTGAAGCTTAAGCCCGTAGCACACGTTCTCATAAATGCTCATAGGAAAGGGGTTGGGTCGCTGAAAAACCATGCCCACGTTCGTTCTTAGGCGTGACACATTTACTTTGCGGCTATTGATGTTTTGCCCATCAATAATAATTTCACCATCGTATTTGCAACCGTCATACAAATCGTTAAGGCGATTGAAACAGCTAATGAGTGTAGATTTACCGCAACCACTTTGACCAATTAACGCTGTGATTTTGTTTTTTGGGATCCGCATGCTGATGTCATTTAACACATGCTTATTGCCAAACCACAGGTTGAGTTTTTTAACCTCTACCGCAGTTTGTTCTTCACCAATGTCGTTAACGTTCAGCGTATTGTGTTCAAACAACTTCAACATGTTACAAAACCTGTATTATCCTTTGAGATAGCGTTTGCGCAGGCGCGCTCTAAGTACAACTGCCAGAATATTTAATACAAACACCACCACAAGTAAAAGCAAGCAAGCGGCAAACATCATGCTTGCGCTCTTTCCATCAGTTTGGCTGTGAAACGCTCCGTCATAAATAAGTACGCCCAAATGCATAAACTGCCTATCAAGGTGGAGATAAGGAAACTCTCCATCTATGGGCAAGGTTGGCGCAAACTTGACCGCACCCACTAACATAAGTGGCGCTACTTCACCTGCCGCCCTCGCAATCGCCAGAATTACGCCAGTCATAATACCCGGAGACGCAATAGGCAATACGGTACGCACTATAGTCTCAATTTTGGTAGCCCCTAATGCGTAACTGCCCGCTTTCAATCCTTCCGGCACCCTGCGCAAACCTTCTTCAGTCGCCACAATCACTACAGGTAAGGTCAAAATTGCCATGGTTAAGGCAGCCCAGAAAACGCCAGGGCTTCCCATTGTGGGTGCTGGCAGTGTGTCACTAAACAATAGCTCATCAATACTGCCGCCCAAGGTATAAACAAAGAAACCAAGGCCGAATACGCCGTAAACAATAGAAGGTACACCTGCCATGTTGCTTACACTGACACGAATAATGGTGGTAAGCGCCGTGTTAGGTGCATATTCGCTCAAGTAAATAGCGGCTAATACACCAAAGGGCGTTACGATGATGGTCATTAAGAATACCATGAGTACAGTGCCAAACAACGCAGGGAAGACGCCACCTGAGGTATTCGCTTGTTTAGGGGAATCGGTAAGAAAAACACCGATTTCCGAAAACGCCACCTGCCACTTTTCCCATGTACTTAGACGACTGACAAAATCTACATCTTGAATACTAGATATGGGAATAACAAACGGCGTTTCGTCAGCAAAACTTACCAATAAGGTATATTCGGCTCGTGTTGCTTCTAACGCTTCCACACGCTTTTGGTATTCGTCAAACGATGCCACTAAACGCTCTCTTGCTGGCGCGTCGGCAACAACATTACGTTTATCAAATTGAGATAGCGCTTCGTGAATAGGTGCAAGGTGTTGCGTATTTAAATCTTCAATTTGAGCGCTTATTTGAGCCACTTCCTCTAGCACAATATCAATGTTACCAAGAGGTTGAGGCGGTTTAGATGGCACGACGATGTATTCAGGAATTGCCAACACACGCCTGCCGTCTAACAGTTTTATTTCTGCGCTTTGGTTTGCAAGTAGAGAAGTCTCTATTTCCTCTCGAGATAACTGGATTTGAAAGCCATAAGGATGCTGAGCATCTGAGAATTTAAGTGTCACATCCTCATTTGTTGATTCATCAAATAGGTTCGCAAGCACCGAAAACCTTGTGCCGTCTTGATGCGTACCGGTAACCGTATAGATGGGTTCTGGCCAAAAATATGCCGTACCTCGAAAACTAATAAGTATAAGAACGCTAACTAGCGCAATAAGCAGCAGGCTGGTGAAAAAAGCCGTTAAGCTAATGACTAACGATTGACGCTGTACCGCACTTAACCCAAACGTTGTTCGATTAACCATAGTACGCCCTACTTCTTATACGCTGTCGCAATAGCTCTGCCATGGTGTTTACCAAGAAGGTAAACAGGAACAAAATACACGCGGTGAAAAATAGAATTTGATAGTGCGCCGATGATACATCTGCTTCTGGAAGTTCAATTGCCAAGTTAGCAGTAAGTGCTCGCAAACCTTCTATCAAGCCCCAGCTGGAGATTGGCGTATTCCCCGTCACCATAAGGACTATCATAGTTTCACCAAACGCGCGGCCGAAACCTAGCATAATCGCGGCAACAATACCCGGTAGTGCAACGTGAAGAACAACATGAAGTAAGGTCTGTAGTCGTGTGGCGCCTAAAGCAAAAGAGGCGTGTTTTAAATCATTTGGAACGCCGTTTATGGCATCTTCAGCAAGGGAATAGATACTAGGTGATATGGCCACACCTAACGCTAACGCTACCACTATAGTCGTTTTCCCGATGGGACTATCGGACTCGGCCGCAAGCATTGTAGACCCGTCTACCCCCATTATCGAGAAAATAAGCGAAGGCGCATACTCCACGCTAATAAAACCCAAAAGGAACACTCCGCTTATAGCAAATAGTAGCTCTGCTCCGTGTCTTAGCTTCTTTGGTAAGTATTCCGCAACAGGGCGCTGTACCAGGGCAACGACAATAAGTACAAAAGGGATAACGATTAGGAAAAAGGCAAAGGAAAATAAAAACTGCTCAGCTTTTGGCGATAACCAAATGGCTGCGATGAAGCCAATAAGTACACTGGGAATCGCTTCGAGCAATTCGATAGCCGGCTTAATAACGTTGCGAAGGCGGCTTTTAGCAAAAAACGCGGTGTAAATTGCGGCACCGATAGCAACCGGAATAGCAATAAGCAGTGCTAAAAGAGAGGCTTTAATACTGCCTATTAATAGCGGCGTTAAGCTAAATTTTGCCTCTTGGAAATCAGAGGCACTGGTGGTTTGCCATACGGTTTCTTCCGTTTCATACCCTTCGTAGTGCTGCGGTTCAAACAGAGAGGCCCATGTAGTAACGCCGCTTAAGTGCCTGCCTTCCCATACTGATAAGGTGCTATCTGAATAGCCATAAAGCTTATTGCCGTACCAAATGATATTCTCAGCAGAACGCTCTATCTGTTGTGATGCCACTACATCGCCTGATACACGGTTTACCAACAACACTCTTGCTTTATCGGTCAGCACAGCCACTAAGTTCATACTGGCATGTTCTGCCACATCCTTAACGTTCTCTCCTGGTAACGCTACTTGGTAGGTTTGTTCAAAGGTAAGGCCTTTATCGCTTTTGCTCAGCACCCAGCGAGTAAGTGTCTGTGTATTGCTGTTCATTAGGAAAAAGGTGCGGTCTTTAGCAAGCGGAAATACAATCTTCTCATCTAATGACGCTGTGATGTTTCCTGCTATTGGCAGTAGTGACGCACCTTCATCCGTGAGCCTATTTAGGAAAAGGGCATCATCCACTTGGAGTAACACGCTCTGACTGCCGGGTAACAATACGAGTCTGTCTATATTATGAAACCGTTTATCCACCACCTGTGTAGGGCGAAGCCGATTTACCCAACGGATAAACACTTTATTGTCTTGAACGATAGAAACCACTGCCCATTTTGAGGACAGTGCAATGCTCCAGTCACTGCGTCTCTCCCACTCATCTTTGGGAAGCGCGAACGTAATGCTGTTCGACAACGCTGCTTGCGGTGTACTTGTGGCAATATCCTCTGCGCTACCGTCGGTCATGTTGAACGATCTAACCGGTAAAACTCTCACTTGGGCGTTGGGAGAAACGTCTACGATATAGTTCTCTCCCATCACACTGTGGGAAGACAGTCTATGCTCACAAGGGCGGATGTAATCGTGATTACTTACCAGAGCATCGCCTTTAAGCAACTTTAATCCCAATCGACAGTCAGACTTCCTAACCAGCATTGGCTGACTGTTAATGATGTCGCCTGCGCTGATAATTTTTTCATTATCTGACGTTTTCAAGCTCAACAGATGATTTAAGCTAGGGGTATATGCCAACGGCAGAGCTTGGCTGATTAGATGGGTAATAAGAATAACTAACGTCAACAAAACAAGGCCGCCGAAGCCGGTCACTACATAGCGTGACCACCTGTCGCTTCGCTGGCGTTTTTTGTTTGTGCTGTTGCTGTCGAAAGTCATGCGGCTGTTTAGTAATTCTTATTTTCGAAATTCTTCATTTTTAAGAAGAATAACCCTAAATTGCACTGGTGAGCAGTGTAAGTTTTGTTATGCTAATAGCAAGTGAAAGTTTAAAGCATTACCTTCGCGCAACCTACTCTGCGCCTATGGTATTACCCAACAGGAAGACGATCAAAGTTTTTCTCTACACGCCCAATAAGGAGCATCGTATGCAATCATTGGTTATAAGCATTATGGGTAAAGACAAGCCGGGTTTAGTAGACGCACTGGCTAAGTGTGTATACAAACATGAGGGCAACTGGCAAGGGTCGAGCTTTGCGCATATGGCGGGAATGTTCACCGGTTTTGTAGAAGTACATGTTGCCGATGAGAACAAACAGGGCTTAATCGATGCGCTAGACGCCATTAAAGATTTGTCGGTGCAATCTGTAGCGGTAGCTAGCAGTGAAAATAACAACACCACCAAATTGACGGTTGATGTAATGGGCAATGACAAAACCGGTATTGTCCAAGAGCTTACCTCTGTTTTAAACCAGTTCAATTTGAATATTCTCACCTTTGCTTCACATTGTGAAAGCGCGCCTAACTGGGGCAGCCTGATTTTCAAAGCAAAAGCAGAAATTGCGGTGCCAGAAGATTTTGACGACGGCGCATTGCAAGACTCACTGGAGTCGTTGGCTAACGATTTGGTGGTGGATATTACCGCGAAGCGATAAAAACAAGGGCGTATTTGTGGTGCCATACACTATCCGCGCATCACAATTACGAACTTATCATATTGAAAGTTAATGGAATAACCACAACGCAATGCGTGCGCACTTGCACCAGAATACGTGTTGTCACAGTAGTGTCACTGACTGATGGCAGTCTTTGACCATTTTTATGAACGTGAATTGAGACATTATGGATAACGACGTTTTATATTATCCCAAAGAATTAAGCTGGCTTGCGTTTAACGAACGCGTATTGCAAGAAGCCGCAGATAAAAACAATCCCGCCGTGGAGCGAATTCGTTTTCTTGGTATTTACTCAAATAACCTAGATGAGTTTTATCGCGTGCGCGCCGCTGACGTGAAACGACAAATTACCATTGCGCAAAATGACGGCAATGAAGAGGAAGCTGAACGCCAAACCGCTCTTATGGCGCTTATTCAGAAAAAGGTCGTCCAGCTTTCTGAAAAGTTCGACCAAATTCATAAGGATGTGGTTAAGTCCCTAGCTCGCTACAACATACATATTCTTCGAAAAGACGATTTAGACGATTATCAAAAGCAGTGGGTACGCAACTTCTTCGTTAACAAAGCACTGCGTCACATTGCACCTATTTTAATAGATAAGAAGACCGACCTACTTAGCCGTTTGAACGGTACGTCGGTGTATTTATATGTGGCGCTTAGAAGAAAGGACCGCAATCCTAAATTTGCGGTTATTCAGGTTCCTACCTCTGAAATGTCGCGCTTTATGCTGATCCCACCGCAAAAAAGCCGCAAGAAGAAGAGCATTATTATGCTCGATGACATGATTCAGCTGTGTATCGAAGACATTTTCCGCGGTTTCGTGAAGTTCGACGAAATTGAAGCATTCTCGTTTAAAATGACGCGTGATGCGGAATATTCTATCAACGAAGAAATTGACGAAAGCTTCGTTGAAAAGATGTCTGAAAGTATGAAGCAGCGCCTTATCGCTGAGCCTGTGCGTGTTATCTACGACACGAACATGCCAGAGGACATGAAATCTGACTTGCGCAAGCGACTTAAGATAACCAAGCTAGATACCATGCACGCTGCTGGGCACTATCGTAACTTTAAAGACTTTATTGGCTTCCCTAATGTGGGTCGAGAATATTTAGAGCATACGCCGCTGCCTGCTATCGACAGCAAGGCATTCTCTAAGTACAACACCGTTTTCGATGCCATTACTGCGCGAGACATACTACTGTACTACCCGTACCACCGCTTCCTACACTTCACCGAGTTTTTGCGTCAGGCGGCTTTCGACCCGAATGTTAAAACCATACGTATTAATATTTATCGTGTTGCCAGTAATTCACGCATTGTAAACTCGTTGATTGACGCAGTAGACAACGGCAAAAAAGTAACCGTTGTGGTAGAACTTCGCGCCCGTTTTGACGAAGAGGCAAATATCGAATGGTCTAAGCGCATGACTGATGCAGGTATACGCGTTGTACTTGGCGTGCCTACTCTTAAAATTCACTCTAAACTTTGTATTGTGACCCGTGAAGAACGGGGCAGTTTGGTGAACTATGCGCATTTCGGTACGGGTAACTTCAACGAGAAAACAGCAAAGATTTATACCGACTACAGCTTATTCACCCGTAATCAAGAACTCGCCGATGAAGGCGTGGCGGTATTCGATCTTATTCAATACCCTTACCGACGCTACAAGTTCCAGCATCTTCAAATATCGCCATTAAACGCCAGAACCAAAATTCAGTCGTTAATTCGTCAAGAAATTCAGCATTTGAACCAAGGCCAAAAGGCACAAATCACTTTCAAAATTAACAACCTTGTTGATAAAGAACTCATTGATGATTTGTACCGGGCTAGCCAGGCGGGGGTTAAGATCCGCGGTATAGTGCGCGGTATGTGCTCACTTAATCCGGGGATAAAAGGAATAAGCGAAAACATCGAAATTATCTCTATTGTTGATAGATTTCTCGAACACCCTCGCGTGATGATTTTTGAAGGTGGCGGCGATAGAAAAGTGTATATCTCTTCTGCCGACTGGATGACCCGTAACATGGACAACCGCATTGAAGTAGGTTGTCCAGTGTATGATAAAGGTCTTCAACAGCGCATTGTTGATATAATGGAGCTACAATTTAAAGATACCCTGAAGGCTCGAGTGATTGACAAGGATCAGAGCAACAAGTACGTTCGCAGGGGAAATCGTAAAAAACTTCGTTCTCAGATAGAAATTTATGACTATTTGAAGAAGCTAGAAGACACTTTGTAGGATAGAAAATTAGTACATGACCCAGCACGAATCAGTTTTTAATGACGTGGAAACCCGCGAAGTCAATAAAGTCGCAGCACTAGACATTGGCTCAAATAGTTTTCACTTAGTAGTAGCACGCATTGTTGCTGGGTCTGTGCAGATTCTGCATAGAGTTAAACAAAAAGTTCGCTTGGCCGAAGGACTTAGCGACGACGATATCTTGTCTGATGAAGCGATGGAGCGTGGGCTTGCTATGCTAAAAGTAGTAGCAGAGAGCCTGAAAGGTTTTGAGCCCGACTCCGTGAGAATTGTCGCCACCCATACGTTGCGCAGGGCGCGTAACGCCCGCGATTTTATCAGCGCAGCAAAAGATATCCTTCCCTACCCTATAGAAGTCATTTCTGGTGTAGAAGAAGCGCGACTTATTTATTCAGGCGTTGCACATACTAACCACTCCGACGGCCAACAGCTGGTTATTGATATAGGCGGTGGTTCTACTGAGTTCGTTATTGGCGAAGGTTTTACGCCTTTACTTTGCCGCAGCCTTCAAATGGGCTGCGTGAGCTATACCAAACGGTTTTTCCCTGACGGTGAGCTAAAGCCAAAAGCCTTTGATCGCGCTATCACGGCTGCACAGCAAGAGCTTGAGTTAATAGACAATAAATATCGCAGACTGGGCTGGGTCCAGTGTATCGGTACGTCGGGTACCATTCGTTCGCTGTTCACCCTTTGTCAGCAAGACAGACCTAATGGCCACGATATTCCGGTGACACTTAAAAGTTTGCGCAATTTAATGAAGCAATTCATAAGCGCAGGGCATATAGACAAATTAAGCTACCCAGATTTAAGTGAAGATCGTCGTGTGGTTATTGCTGGCGGCCTCGCTATTCTTATCGCCGTTTTCAAAGCCCTAGAGATTGAAGGCTTGGTGTACTCGCCTGCCGCCTTGCGCGAAGGCGTACTTTATCAGATGGAAGATGAGCTTCATCACGCTGATATTCGCGGCAGAACCGCGAGTAGTTTGGCAACCCGCTACGATGTAGATACGTCCCAAGCCACTATGGTGCTCAATACAACCCTTTCACTTTTCAACGATGTTGAAAAAGCGTGGAAACTTAAAGGGCGTGACTTTAAAAGCATGCTCGGCTGGGCAGCTTTACTTCACGAAGTCGGCATGCAAATTAACTCTCGAGGCATACAAAAACACAGCGCCTATATTCTTGGTAATGTGGACATGCCTGGGTTTACGCAGGAACAACAATTACTGCTAGCTACGCTCGTGCGATTCCATAGAAAGAAAATTCGAACCAATGAATTGCCCGCATTTAATCTTTTCGATGAGCAGTCGGTTAAGCATTTAATCGCGTTACTGCGTTTGGGTGTACTGCTTAATATTAAACGCCAAGAGGGTTTTGTACCTGACCTCGTTGTTAATGTAGAAAAGAACGAACTGACCATTACCTTCCCCGATGGCTGGTTAGATGAAAAACCTATTATCTCAGCTGACCTGCTACGAGAAAGCCACTACTGGAAAGCGCTTGATTTAAAACTCACAGTTGTTCCTGATATCGAGCAATTACATCCCGCGGTGGAATAGACAAACAGCGCCACTCACAATCGCGCTTTCGATTTTAAAAGCGAATGGCGAATATACTCGAATACTAAAAAAATGGGGCCTTGAACCGATTGAGTCGGCGCATTAGCCCCACTTAGTCTCAGCACACTAATTATTGAGCTTCAACTTGCGTACTTTGTGACTGCACGCTGTCGTATTTTTTAAACCACGCCAAGATATTTTCAACTTTACCAATCATTCTAGATGGCTTAGAAGCAATCCCGTGGGGCGATCCAGGTACTTTTACCAGCACGCTATCAACCTTTTGAATCTTTAACGCTTGATAGAACTGCTCGGTCTCAGACATTGGCGTGCGCTTGTCCTCCACTCCCGTGATCAGCATGGTGGGGGTCGTTACATTGCCTACTAGCGATAGCGGTGAGCGCTTCCAGTAGTGCTCTACATTATCCCAAGGCATACCCGGAAATTGGAAAGGGATTTGATATAGACCTGAATCGGCAGTCAGCACTTTCGATAACCAGTTGATAACGGGTTTAGCGACTACGGCTGCTTTAAATCGGTTAGTAAGGCCAATAGCATAGGCTGATGCAATGCCGCCTGCTGAACCACCAGTAATAAACAGTCGCTCTGGATCAGCGATGCCTTTTTCAATAAGTGCATCTACGCCCGACATATGGTCTGAGAAGTCATATTCCGAACTGTATTTCCCTTGAAGTAGCAATGCAAAGCGTTCTCCATAACCTGTACTACCTCTGTGATTATCATAAAACACCACGTAGCCCTCTGCAGCCATGCGCTGCAGCTCAGCCGTGAAGACAGGGCCATAAGCGAGATTAGGTCCGCCGTGAATTTCCAAGATAAGCGGATACGTTTTCGAGCTGTCATAGTTTGGCGGCAGAATGTACCACCCCTGGATTTCTTCGCCATCAATAGAAGACGGATAGACAATTTCTTTTACTTCGCCAAGTTGCTTATGACCTAGAACGTCTTCGTTTAGTGCAGTAAGCTGTCGCTCGTTTCGCGTAGTGACATATAAATCAGCGGGGCGATCGGTACGTCCTTTGGTATACGCCACTACATCATCAACAGCGTGATAGGTGCCAAACACATAAGGCCGTCCTAACGTAGTACCGCCCAGCCCATTAGCTACGGCTTTAACTCTGCCCGATAGCGATACCACATCTACCTGCGCTAAACCGCGAACCGACTGCTGAAAATAAACGTGCTTATTATCTTTCCAGTGAAAGTTAGACACTGAATTATCAATGTCTTTTGTTAAATTTTGAGCATCTGTACCATCGCTCTTCATCACATACAAATAGCTATTTTTGTACATCACTTTTTCGTCATCGCGGCGTGCGTAAGCAATGTGCTTTCCGTCAGGCGATACGACAGGCGATGATTCAAGGCCTTTGTCGTTGGTAAGCTGTGCGATATTACCCATCATATCCACAGAAAAGATGTCCCCCTCAACAGGCTCATACTCCCAATTGTCACTGCGGTTGGCAGAGAAATAGATTTTGTCGCTATCAGGAGAGAAACTTAAGCGCCCATTGTGGTGATAGTTCCCTGAAGTAAGCTGTCGTGCTGTGCCTCCGTCAGCAGGAACAATAAAAATATGGGTGTAAGCAGGTTCAAGAATGCCTCGGCCATCGGCTTGATAGCGCGCTTTGGTAATATATTGAAAGCTAGGAGACCACTTTGCACCGTCAGGCTTTTTAGGCATTTTAATGTCTAGCGGCTTTTCCTTGGCATCAACGCTCATAGTGAAAGCAATATGCTTACCATCTGGCGACCAAGTGATGTTACTTGGGTTTGAGGTGACATTTGTTACGAGTGCCGTTTGCCCTGTATCCATCCAACGCACATACAATTGCGGTTTACCTTCTTCATTAGAAAGGTAAGCCAATCGGCTACCGTCAGGTGACCAGCGAATAGAATAGTAACTCTTTTTCGACGACAGTAAGGGGCGGTGTGACTTTCCATCAACCGACGCTAGCCATACGTTCGCTCGACTGCTATCCGACATAATGTCGTTTGAACGGCGCACATACGCAACATATTTACCGTTTGGCGACACCTGAACTTCGCTCACGTATTCCAAATTAAAAATATCTTCCGATTTAAAATAGCGTTCAGAGTCGGTAGTAAGAGATTCTCTCTCATTGCTTGCAAGCGCTGTGGATGGCATAGCTAGCGTGCCTACGCTAAATAGTGCAGCCCATATAGCAAACCGTTTTTTGACTGACGGGTACCTGTGATTTCTCGTAAAAGACATATCTCACCTTAATCTATTTGTTCTTATCCGTTCTTTTTTATGGGGTGATCACGTTGTAGTGATGCAATTATCGTCTCCATATTACTGAATATATTCAGCCAATAAAGATTAAACGTTGAGCGACATCGCTAGGCGATTAAGCGCAGTACACAGGGGCGCTGGCTTTAGCCGAATGGTTAGTTGCGTGATAGCAGTAAAGTGCTAACTTCTATATAAGGCTTAAAGGTAATGCCCATGAATAATCCACACGGCGAGTTTGAATGTAGCGTAAGCGGTCAGTTGCTGCTCTTCTCAGCGCGCGGACCGTGGAATGACGAAACCATGAGAAATGGCGTAGTAAAGATGTCTTCTGACATTTCAAAATTCGAAAAGGGCACTAAATGGGCACAAGTAAGCTGTCTTTACGGTGAAAGCCTGATGCCCCCTTCCACCTTTGATATTTTTGTAAAACAAACTCGGGTAAGAAAAACCCGCGGCCTGTCGTTTCTTGCCGTGGTCATATTAGATACCGACATTATGCTGACAACTAAGCATCAGATTTCTCAGTGCTACGACGCTGCCGAGGTTCCTTATGGCTTTTACGAAACGGTAGAAGATGCTTTAGAAGCGATGACGAATAATGGCTATGATTTTGATAGTGACGAAGCTGAGCGCTTTTTTGCCCGCTTTAACTTTACGCGTTAACATTTAACACCGCATGCGTTCTGCTTTTGTCACACGTTGAGTCTGAAATTCACCGCCAGCTTTTGATAAAGGCGAAAAAAAGGAGAGCGAGCGCTCTCCTCAGATTGATGATAAACCCCTCTTTTTTCGGAGGGGTTTATTTTTTCTAGCAGCCGAAGGCTGCGATCGCGATAT